>CAMDPA010000086.1 GCA_945903565.1 Devosia equisanguinis
CCCGCACTCGAGCCTCGACGGCATGACGCCCGATCGGGCATACTTCGGACCACACTGCATCCTGCCGATCCGCTCGGCAGTCTAACCCCGGCAGAGCCTCCACTTATCGCAGCGGAAAATCTGTCCGAACAAGCGGGGCCACCTCAATCCTCATCGACGCTTGACCCAGCCTATGGGTGTCGGCGAAGTTGGGTGCCGAGCGAAACATCTGAAGCGGAGGAAAATGAAATGAAGTTTCAGCCCCCGACCCTCGATCGGATCATGAAGTCGAAGACATCGTCCGCGATGCCGTCCGACAAGACGTTCGTGAACAACGAGACCCGGAACTATTTCCAGGCCATCGACAACATGATCAAGGTGTTCGCGATCCGGCCCGAGGACGAGGTGCTGTTCCTCACCGACCCGCTGCTCGATCGCCGCGTGATCGACGCCCTGCACGGAATCGCGTTGTCGCGCGGCGCCTACCCGCGCGAGTTCATGATGCCGACCACGCAGCTTTCCCGCTGCCCCGAGGAAGCCAAGGCGATTATCGAGCGCGCGACGTTCGTGGTGTCGAGCTGGTTCTGCTCGGTCAACGATCCCTTCTTCAACAAGCTGCGCAAGGACAAGGGCCAGCGCTGGGTCAAGATCACCTACTTCCGCGACCTCGACCTGCTGCATACCCCGCAAGGCCGCTTCCCCGTCGATCTCGTCGGCGAGATCATTCGCGCCACCGCCCGGATCTATCCGACCGACCGCGATTTCGACATGACGTTCAAATGCCCGCGCGGCTCCGATCTCGTCATCAAGTGGACGCCGTCGATGGTCAAGGGCCTCCACTCCACCAACCGCTGGCGCGGCCAGGACAAGGCCACCGAGGACGGCTGCTACGTCCACTTCATGCCCACCCACGGCCCCAACATCTACGACCTCAACTGCTTCGGCCGCGACCAGGGCACGTGGAAGCACGAGCACGCCAAGATGGAGGGCGTGATCTTCCCGCAGTGGGCGATCGGTTTCGATCAGCCGTTCCAGGACAAGATCGGCCTCGAGTTCAAGGACGGCGTCGTCAAGAAGGTGCACGGCAAGTCGTCGGAGGCCGAGATCATGCGCGACATGCTGGTCGGCGTGAACGCGGAATTGCACGAGCTCGGCTGCGGCTTCAATCCGAAGTATCCGCGCTACAAGGCCTATCCCGCCGGCTCGAATGCGCCCGGCGCCTTGCACTTCGGCACCGATGCCGAAAAGCCCAGCGAATACCTGAAGCGCAACGTGCCGCGCTGGGAAGAACCGCATATCCACCAGGACAGCGTGATCTTCGACGCCACCGTCAAGGTCGGCGACCGCACGCTGATCGACAACGGCTTCCTGATGGCCCTGCGCGACCCCAAGGTCATCGAAGAGGCCAGCCGCTACGGCGACCCCGTCGAACTGCTCGAAACGTTCGTCGAGTAGGCGGTGTCAGACCCTCCGGGTCTGACACCTGATTGCAACGTATCGACGTGGTGTCAGACCCTCCGGGTCTGACACCTTCAGCTCTTTGCTGTTCGCACCATTCCCCAACGCATCACGGTCGCTCGTTCGAGCGAGCCGAACACCAGCCGCTCGAACGCATAACCGATGAAGCCGATCACGATCAGCGAGGCGATCATCACGTCGGCGTTGAGGAACTCCTTGGCGTCGAAGATCACCCAGCCCAGGCCCCAGTCCGACGCCGCCAGCATTTCCGCGCCGACCACCGCGATCCATGCCCGCACGAACGCCTGGCGAAGCCCCGCGATCACAAACGGGAACGCGCCCGGCAGCACCACCTTCCAGAACATCGACTGCTGGCCAGCCCCCATCGCGCCCGCCGCGCGAAGCCACAGCGGATTGACCGCGCGCACGCCCGCCCAGGTGTTCAGCACCATGGGGAAGAACGCTGCATACAACACGATCACGATCGCCACCGTGCCGCCGATGCCAAGCCACAGAATGAAAACCGGCACCCACGCCAACGACGGGATCGGCATCAACGTCGAGACCAGCGGCAGGAAGAATTTCTCGACCGGCCGGAAGCGCCCCATCGCGATACCCAGCGGCACCGCGATCGTCACCGCCAGCCCAAAGCCGATCAGCACCCGGCCGAGCGTGCTCGCGGCATGCCCGATCATGCTGCCGTCGATCAGCATCGCAAACAACGTCGTGCCGATCTTGGGCAACGTCGGCAGCAGCGTCGGCGGGAATTGACCCGAACGCGCGACCGCTTCGTAGCCCGCCGCGACCAGCAAAATAGCAAATACCGCGCGCGCGATCGAAACCCATCCCTCGTGCTGGTTTCGTGTCATGCCGTCACCATGCCCCAGCGCACGACCGTGTAGTGCTCCAGCCGCTGGAACACGAGCTTCTCAAGCACCAGCCCGATCACGCCGATGACGGCGATGCCCGACAGCATGATGTCCGTCGCCAGGAACTCGCGCGCGCCGAAGATCATCCAGCCCAGGCCCCATGGCACCGCGGCCAGCATCTCGACGCCGACCAGGATGCGCCACGCCTGCGCGATCCCCAGCCGCAGCCCCGTCATGATGTAGGGCAGCGCACCCGGTAGGATCACTTTGGCGAACAAAGAACGATCACCCGCCCCCATTGCCTGCGCCGAGCGCACCCAGATCTCCTTGACCGCCTTCACGCCCGTCCAGGTATTGAGAATGATCGGGAACGCCGCGACCACGCCGACCAGCAGGATCACCGAGAGATCACCGAGCCCGAACCACATCAGGAAGATCGGCGCATACGCGAGACCCGGGATCGGCGCGCCGATCGAGACCAGCGGCAACGCCATGTCTTCGACCCAGCGAATGCGGCCCATCAGGATGCCGAGCACGACGCCGATCACCGCCGCGATGCCAAAACCGATGAACAGGCGAACCAGTGTCTCGGCGGCATGTCGCGGCAAGCTACCATTGGCGGTCAGCCGCCACAGCGCGCTGCCGATTGTTTCCAGCGTTGGAAACAGCCGCGCGGGAAACCAGCCCATATGGGCCACGATTTCCCATAGTCCCAGCACCACCACGAACGGAAACAGCGCTTCGAGAAAGCTGAAGGCCATCGCGGCGGCGGAACGCCTGGGCGCGCCTGTCGCGGCGGGCACATGCCCCGCCGCTGTCACATCACTCATGGCCGCTCCCCCCGGATGCGCCCGGCAACGCTAGAGCATTTTCCGGTTAAGTTGACACCGGTTAACCGCAGAAAATGCGACAAACAAAGGGCTAGAGTCTGATCGGCTGAGGTGGAACCGCGCAGCGGTGAAACCGAAGTCGTGAATCAGACTCTAATGCAAAGAGAGCGCTTTCCTCTGACCCAAATCGAGTGGAAAGCGCTCTAGTTCTTCAAAATCGCGCCGGGATCGGAGCCGACCCGGCCACCCTTCATGTCGGCCTCCGACATGCGCGACAGCTTGAAGTCGTAGCGCACGGCCGGAATGCCCTTGAGCGGACAATTGGGATCGTTCGTAATGGGATCGGCGACGAGATCGACAGATGATGATCCGAACACCGTGTCGGTCGCCAGGTAGTTGCTGTCCGACATATACAGCGCGGTAACGAGCTCGCGCTGCCCCGGCGCGCTGATCAGGAAGTGCAGATGCGCCGGCCGCATGCCATGCCGCTTCTGCATCCGCACCATCGCCCCCACCGGCCCGTCCATCGGGATCGAGTAGTCGAGCGGCATCACCGTGCGCAGCAGATAGTTGCCGCCGGCATCGGTCGTGAACACGCCGCGCGCATCCATCTCACCGTTGGGCATCGACTGGATGTCGTAGAGACCATCGGACGCCGTCTGCCAGATGCCAACCTCCGCGCCCGCCAGCGGATTGCCCTTGGCATCCATCACGCGGCCATAGATGGCGAGCTCGCCCTTGCTGATGTCCTTGCAGATCTGCCCGCCCGGCGGATAGCGCGGCGGGTTCTCGCGAAAGAACGGCCCGAGCAGGCTCGTGTCGGTGGCGATCTCCAGCGCGGTCTTGTCGTGCATCAGGTTGACCAGCGCCGACAGCCCGACCGTGTCGGACAGCAGGATGAACTCCTGCCGCTCCGGCGTGCAGATCTTGCCTACCTTGGTCATGAACTCGATGCCCTGCAGCCACTCGCCGGGCGTCAGGTTCACCTCGCGCGCGAACGCGTGCAGATGGCGCACGGCCGATTCCTGGATCTGTCTCATGCGCGGATCGGGCGTCGTCGACATCTGCTCGAGCACCGCGTCGACCACCGTCTCCGGCGTCAAGTTGAGCACCACCGGCGCGGGCTTCTTCGGGGTGGCGCCATTGCCGCCGCCACCGTTTCCACCCGACGCGCCATCCGTCTTCTGACCAAAAAGCCACTTGAGCATGACCGACCCGATACTGTGTTGTTGCCACCGATTTCAATCCAACAGTTACGCCAAACCCTTTCCGTTGCAAACGGCAAAGCAGCAGTCCGGCACACCGAGGCCATGGGAACCGTCGCTCGGCCAAGTTGCCGATTGTCAGAACCGGCTGCCCGTGTCTAACGTGTCGTCAAAGGCAAAAGCGCCGTTAGGTCATGCCGATCAAGAGGAGACGTCCCCGCCGCCCCCGATCCGGGTTGTTCGGGCCAGTGTGCGCGACAACGCTCCGCCGTCAGGTAGCCATCTATCTCCGTTATGAGCCTTTCGTCTGGGGTTAGCGTCGACGCTGGCACGCGAGCACCCGATGTTCTAAGTCTAGTTCGGTATCGGGTCGTAACGCGACCCCACTAGGGAGGTACACAAATGCAAAAGAAAATCACACGCCGTACTGCTGTAAAGATTGGCGGCGCTGCCGCTTTTGCCGCGCCGACGGTGCTCGCCTCCGGCAGCGCCCAGGCCCAGACTGGCCCGATCAAGATCGGCATGTCGATGCCGCAGACCGGCGGTCTCGCTGCCGGCGGCAAGGCTTCGCTGCTCGGCATCGAGGTCTGGCGCGACGACGTCAACGCCAAGGGCGGCTTGCTTGGTCGCAAGGTGGAGCTCGTCGTGTACGACGACCAGTCGAGCGCCTCGCAGACGCCGGCGATCTATTCCAAGCTGCTCGACATCGACAAGGTCGACTTGCTGTTCGCGCCCTACGCCACCGTGCCGACCGGTCCGATCATGCCGCTCGTGAAAGAGCGCGGCCGCCTGCTGATGGGCAACTTCTCGTTCCAGGTGAACCAGACCGTCAAGCACGACATGTGGTTCAACAACGCGCCGTGGGGCCCCGCAGATAGCTGGGGCCGCAGCTTCATCGAGATCGGCGAGAAGGCCGGCGCCAAGACGATCGCGCTGCTCGCCGCCGATCAGGAGTTCGCCCAGAACCTCGTCAAGCTCGCCAAGGGCGTCGCCAACGAGAAGAACATCAAGGTTGTGTTCGAGCAGAACTATCCGCCCAACAACGTCGAGTTCTCCGCGATCATCCGTGCGCTGCGCGCCTCGCGTCCCGATATGGTGTTCGTCTGCTCCTATCCGCCGGATTCGGTCGGCATCATGCGCGCCGTGAACGAGGTTGGCGTCGGCGAGAACGTCAAGATCTTCGGCGGCGGCATGGTCGGCTTGCAGTTCACCGCTGTGATGGAATCGATGGGCTCGCTGCTCAATGGCGTCATCAACTACAATAGTTGGCTGCCCGAGCCGCCGATGTTCCACGCCGGCACCAAGGAGTTCTTCGCCAAGTACCAGCCGCGCGCGGTGGCCGCCAAGGTCGACCCGCTCGGCTATTACCTCGCGCCGTTCGGCTATACGTCCGGGCAGCTCGTCGAGCAGGCGATCGGCTCGGTCAAGTCGCTGGACCAGAAGGCGATCGCCAAGTATCTGCGCGAAACCGAGCACAAGACGATCGTCGGCAACATCAAGTTCGCCCCCGATGGCGAATGGGCCGTGACCGGCACCGTGCAGGCGCAGTTCCGTGGCGTCGTCGACAAGAACATGGAGCAGTTCCGCGGCCCCGGAAAACAGGTGATCATGTCGCCGGAGCGCCTCAAGACGGGCGAGCCGAGCATCCCGTTCGAGAAGGCCCGCAAAGGGTAGCCATCGCCGCTGATCTATCGGCGCGGAGGGAGGGGTTTCCTCCGCGCAGGTAAGGTGCGGTGCTGCAGTCCCCTGGGGGTTCCACTTGTTCTCGTTCGAATTGTTAATGGACGCCATCGTGCTCGGCGTCCTCGTGGGCTGCTTTTACGCCGCCGTCAGCATCGGGTTATCGGTTTCGTTCGGCCTGCTCGACGTACCGCACCTCGCCCATCCCGCGTTCCTCGTGCTGGCCGCGTACTGCACGTATATGCTGGGCGAGTACGGCGTCGATCCGCTGATCGCTGGCCTGCTGCTGATGCCGCCGTTCTTCCTGTTCGGCATGGCGGCCTATCGGATCTACTACGAGACGTTCGAAAAGCGCGGCACCGACGCCGGCGTGCGGGGCCTCGCGTTCTTCTTCGGCGTCGCTTTCGTCATCGAGGTCATGATCATCCTGGTGTTCGGGGTCGATCAGCGCTCGGTATCGGCGCCCTACATCGGCAAGGCCATCGACGTCGGCGACATGCGCATCCCCATGCGGCTGATCGTGGCGTTCTGCGTCGCCCTGGTCCTGACCATCGGGTTGACCCTCTATCTGTCGAAGACGTTCACCGGCCGCGCGATCCGCGCCGTCGCGCAGGATGAAGCGGCGCTCCGGCTGATGGGCGCCAACCCCGTCGCCATCAAGCAGTGGGCATTCGGGATCGCCACCGCGACCGTCGCGTTGGCCGGCGCGCTGCTGATCATCGTCGGCCCCGTCGAGCCGACGCTCGATCGCGCCTACATCGGCCGCACCTTCTGCGTGGTCGTGATGGCGGGTCTGGGCAGCATGACCGGCACCCTCGTCGCCGGCATCATTCTCGGTGTGGCCGAGACCATTGTTCTGACGATGTTCGGCGCGTCCTGGGCGCCGGCGATCTCGTTCGGGCTTCTGCTCGCCATTCTTGCGGTGCGTCCGCAAGGCCTGTTCGGGAGATGAGCATGAAGAACGTCGCCTTCTGGATTGGCTCCGCCATCTTTATCGGCCTGTGCACGCTGCTCGCGCTGACGTGGTCGAACGAGTACATTTTCTTCTCGGGCTACGTCATCTTGCAGTTCATCATTCTCGCCACCGCCTGGAACATCCTGGGCGGCTATGCGGGATACGTGAACTTCGGCACCAGCGCGTTCTTCGGACTGGGCGCCTACATCGCGGTCGCCCTGTTCAAGGGCTTCGGCCTGCCGCTTCCGCTGCAGATCCTCGTCGCCGCTGCTTTTGGCGCAGCACTTGGCCTCGCCACCGGCCTGATGACGCTGCGCCTGCGAGGCATCTTCTACTCGATCGCGACCGTCGCGATCGCGATCATCGTCGAAACGCTGATCGTCAACTGGAAGTTCGTCGGCGGCGCGGCCGGCATCCAGCTGATGCGCCCACCCGTGAGCTTCCCGTTCGACAGCTACATCAAGATGCTGTTCGTGTTCGGCGCCGTCATGGTGGTGATATCGATCGCCTGCGCCCGCTACATCGAGAACTCGTGGATCGGCCGCGGGCTGCGCGCCATCCGCGACGACGAGACGGCGGCGGAATGCTCGGGCGTGCCGACGTTGCGCCTCAAGCTGATCGCCTGCGCGATCTCGGGCGCGCTCATGAGCGCGGCCGGCGCACCATCGGCCATGTACACCCAGTTCCTCGATCCATCATCGGCCTTCAACCTCAACTATTCCGTGTCGGCGTTGGCGATGTCGCTGATCGGCGGCACCGCGCATTGGATCGGACCGGTGCTGGGCGCCGTCCTGCTCGGCACGACGCAACAGGTGCTGACCGTGTCGATCTCCTCGGAGCTCAACGTCTTGGTGCTGGGCCTCATGCTGATTTTCTTCGTCGTGGCAGCGCCCGACGGCCTCATCGGTCTGCTGCGCAAGCTCGGGTTCTTCAAGACGAAGTCCGCGCGGCCAAGCAGCGAGGGGAGGGCCAACCCATGAGCGAGCCACTCCTGCGCGTAGAAGGCGTCTCCAAGAGCTTCGGCGGCTTCACCGCGCTCGACAGCGTCAGCGTCGACATCCAGCCTGGCGAGCGGTTCGGGCTGATCGGCCCCAACGGCTCCGGCAAGACGACGCTGATCAACTGCATCTCAGGCGCCTTGCGCAACGACGCCGGCGCGATCATCTTCAACGGCGAGAACATCTGCAAGCTGCCCGCGTTCATCCGCACGCGGCGCGGCATCGCCCGCTCGTTCCAGATCCCCCGCCCCTTCAAGTCCATGACGGTGCTGGAAAACCTGCTCGTGCCGATCGACTTCGCCGGCAACGGCCAGACCGGCGCGCAAGGCATGGACGAAGTTGGCGCGATCCTCGACAAGATGGGGCTGTCCGCCAAGGCCGACACGATGTCGAGCCAGCTCTCCCAGGTCGAGTTGCGCAAGATGGAGCTGGCGCGCGCGATGGCCGCCCGCCCCAAGCTGCTGATCTCCGACGAAGCGATGGCAGGGCTTTCCAGCTCGGAAATCGACGAAGTCCTGACGCTGCTGTTCAAGCTCAACGCGGAGGGAATCACGATCATAATGATCGAGCACATCATGCACGCGGTGATGCGGTTCTCGGAGCGGCTGATCTGCCTTGACGCGGGCAAGATCATCGCCGAGGGCACGCCGCAACAAGTGGTCGCCAACGCGCGGGTACAGGAGGCGTATCTTGGCGCTTGAGCTCACCGTTTCCGGTATCGAGGCAAGCTACGGCGCGGTGCGCGCTCTGGCCGGCGTGTCGCTCAAGGTGAGCGCGGGCGAAACCGTCGTACTGCTCGGCACCAACGGCAACGGCAAAAGCACGCTGATGAAATGCCTGATGGGCAGCGTGCGTCCCACCGCGGGCACCATCCGCCTCGACATCGATGGCCAGTCGCACGATCTCGCCAAGCTGACGACCGAGGACATCGTCAATCTCGGCCTTGCGCTGGTGCCCGAGGGCCGTCGCCTCTTCCCCAAGCTGACGGTCGAGGAAAACCTGATGCTCGGCGCCTACCGGCAGGCAGCCCGCGCCAAGATCGCGTCCAATCTGGAGTTCTCCTACGACACGTTCCCTGTCTTGAAGGAGCGCCGCACGCAGCTCGCCGGCACCATGTCGGGCGGCCAGCAGCAGATGCTCGCGATCGCGCGGGCGCTGATGTCCTCGCCCCGCGTTCTATTAGTGGACGAGCCGTCGGTCGGCCTCTCGCCGCTGCTGGTATCGCAGACGATCACCAAGATCGGTGAGCTGAAAGACAAGTTCGGCCTCACCGTGCTGATGGCCGAGCAGAACTTCCACCAGGCCCTGCGTATCGCCGACCGCGGCTACATCATCGTTCACGGCGAGATCGCGTTCGAAGGCAAGAACCGCGAACAGCTCGCCAACAACGAGATGATCAAGCAGCTCTATCTCGGCAGCGCGCATTGAGCAGCATCTTTGGGGCGGGTGAGCCCGCGCTTGCCCGCCCCACGACGGTCGTTCATCGCGAACCGTCTATCGCGGCGTCATCGTTTCAGCACTGCATCCGGCGCCATCTTGACCATCAGCGGATCGGCGTGGCGGAGCATCAACTTCCAACCGCCGTCCTCCTTGCGAAAGACGTGGGTCACGCGCAGCGCCATCGGCGCCGGCTGGTCCTGGCCAGCTAGCTTGACCTCCGCCCATTCTATGGCGGTCGTGTAGGCGAGTTCGCCGCTGACCGAGGCCGCGAGATACTCCACCTCGAGGCTCGCGCCACTGTCCTTGAAGCGCGCGCCGGCCCAGTCGTATCGGTCGGACACCGCGGGCCAACCCTTCTAATAGGAACCCCAGGCCCCCATGATCATCACGTCGTCGCGACGCGATACGTTGCTCTTCCAGAGCACTGTATCGCCATTCATGAAGCGGCGGGTTCCTTCCTCGAACGTGGCGAGGAACGAGCGGAACTCCGGATCGCCGACGATCGAGCGGTCGGACGCGCTCGCACCAGTAGCGAGCAGTGCAAGGGCAAGTGTAGAGGCAATGGCGGTATTCAGTCTCATGTCAGTGCTCCGAATGTTTGCGGTCGATGGGGCGCCTCGATAAAGGCGCGGCTCTCGTTCACATGGGGGAGCCGTGGTCGCGATCTGCCGGCGGGTTCAATCCACGGTCGCGACATGCGAATGTTTGCCCTGGGGGGCGGCGCGACGGATGTCACTTGGGGAACATCTGACATCACGAGTTGTTGAGCATGAGCAGGGCGAACACTGAACGTGTCCATGCCGGTGGCGCCCGGCTTGTTCTCCGCCCTGCGCTCGCGCTAATGTCCCGCGAAAGTAAAACGTGGGAGGAGTTCGTGATCATGATGAAGGCCGTCACAACGTTCGTGGCGCTGCTGGTGCTGGGTTTCGGCACGGCCGCCGCCCAAGCGCAGGCCCCCGATGCCGTGCTCGTCAACGGCAAGGTCGTCACGCTCGACGACACGTCGACAGTCGCGCAGGCGATCGCGATCCGCGGTGGCCGCATTCAGGCCGTCGGCAGCAGTGACGAAATCCGCAAGCTCGCGGGAACCGCCACCACGGTCGTCGACCTCGGCGGCCGCACCGTCATCCCCGGCCTGATGGACTCGCACATCCACGCGATCCGGGCCGGTCTCACCTATTCCGTCGAAGTCAGCTGGATCGGCGTGCCGAGCCTCGCCAAGGGTCTCGAGCGCATCCGCGATGCCGCCCGTTCGTCGAAGCCGGATCAGTGGATCAAGGTCGGCGGCGGCTGGACCGACATGCAGTTCACCGAAAAGCGCGGCCCCACGATGGACGAGATCAAGGCGGCAGCACCGGGCCGTAAGGTCTACGTGCAGCGGCTCTACAATCGCGCGTGGCTCACGCCTGAAGGCATCGCCGCGATGGGCATCACCAAGGACACGCCGATCCCGACCGGCAAGGCCGAGCTTGACGCCAGCGGCAACCTCACCGGCGAGTTCACCGGCTCGAACCCGGCGTACAACTTCCTGGTCGCCAAGATCCCCGGCCCGACGTTCCAGGATCAGGTCGAGGGCACCAAGGCCTACTTCCGCGAGCTCAACCGGCTCGGCATGACGGCCGTCAACGACGTGACCGGCGGCGGGCTGTTCCCGGTGCACTTCCAGCCCGTGCAGAAGGTCTGGCGCGATGGCGAACTGACGGTGCGCGTTGCCTGGCATTTCCAGCCGCAGATTCGCGGCAAGGAATTCGAGTTGATCCAGCAGCACACGGCGATGCTGCCGATGGGCTTCGGCGACGATATGTTCCGCTTCCAGGGCCTAGGTGAATCGATCACCGCCGCAATGTTCGACGGATCGACGGTGGGCGCCGTTTTCAACCCGACCGATGCCGACCTCGCCGAGTTTGAAAAGATCCTGACCTGGGCAGCAGGGCGCGGGTACAAGGCGCACGTTCACGCCTCCACCAACAAGGCGGCGGCGGGCATCATGACCGTCTACGAGTCGATCCACAAGAAGACGCCGATCGACAAGCTGCGCTGGCAGATCACTCACATCGAGGACGCCACGGACGACACCTTGAAGCGGATGAAGGCGCTCAACATCGGCTGGAGCGTGCAGGACCGTCTGCTGTATGCGGGCACGAACTATCAAAAACTGATGGGCGAGGCGCAGACCAAGCGCGCACCGCCGATCAAGACCGGCCTCAAGCTCGGTCTCGTCGTGGCCGCCGGCACCGACAGCGATCAGGTCGCGCCGTACAATCCGCTGACGTCTCTAAAGTGGCTGCTCGACGGCAAGGGCATCGACGGCACGCCGCTGCGTGGCCCCGAGGAGACGCCCAACCGCGAGGAAGCGCTGCGGATGTACACGATCAACGCGGCCTGGTTCACCTTCGACGAGGACAAGCGCGGCAATCTCGTGCCCGGCAAGTACGCCGATCTCGCCGTGCTCTCCGCCGACTACATGACCGTGCCGGTCGATCAAGTCGGCGACATCACCTCGCATCTGACACTTGTCGGCGGCAAGGCGGTGTACGCGGACGGACCGTACAAGGCGCTGGAAGGG
Organism: Devosia equisanguinis; assembly: GCA_945903565.1. GTDB lineage: Bacteria > Pseudomonadota > Alphaproteobacteria > Rhizobiales > Hyphomicrobiaceae > CAMDPA01. The sequence continues at coordinate 11,981 of CAMDPA010000086.1, forward strand.
AAGCTGTAGAGCTTGGCAATTCAGCTGTCGCCAAGCATTCGCTACGCGAACAGGGTCGTGCTGAAAGCACGCGTCTCCGACACGATCGCCCTGTACCCGCCCGGGGAACGAGTTCCCCAGCCCCTTCCTTTTGGGCGTAAAAAGGGGTGGGTCTGGGAGGTCTCCTCCCAGCCGGGTGCAGGGCGGGAGCCCTGCTCGCGAAGCGAACTGCAACGAGAATTCTTGACTCCAGGAGCCCGCAATGGCGAACGCACAGCAGACCGTCGTTGCCGCAGTCGCGGCAGCCGCCTGTTTCGGCTCATCCGTCGCCGGCGCCGATCCGGTCGCCGAGTTCTACAAGGGGCGGACCTTCACGATCCTGGTCGGGCAGGAGCCGGGCACGGGCTACGACATCTATGGCCGCGTGCTGGCGCGGCATCTGGGGCGGCACATCGCCGGCAATCCCACGATCGTGGTGCAGAACATGCCGGGCGCCAGCGGCATCAACGCGGGCAATTGGCTCTACAGCATCGCGGCCAAGGACGGCACGGTGATCGGCACGTTCACACCCAACGTGATTGTCGAGCCTCTGCTCGGCAATGCCATGGCCAAGTACGATCCGGCTCGTTTCCTGTGGGTCGGGAACATGGAGGAGGGCGCCTCGGTGTGTGCGCTGACGCCGGCGGCCGGCGTCACGTCGTTCGAAGACCTGCGCTCCAAGGAAGTGATCGTTGGCGCGACCGGCCCGACCGGCCCGCTGGGCCAGGCGGCTCGTGCGCTCAATTCGATCATGGGTACGAAGTTCAAGATCATCTATGGCTACAAGGGCTCAGCCAGCGTCAAGCTCGCGGTTCAGAAGGGCGAAGTGCACGGCGTGTGCGGCCTGACGTGGTCGACGGTCAAGTCGTTCTGGAAGGACGAGCTGGATGCCGGGCGCGTGAAGCCAGTGCTGCAGACCTCCGCAAGCCGGCAAGCCGATCTTGCGGGCGTCGCCCACATCGACGATCACGTGAAGTCGCAGGACACCCGACAGATGCTCGACCTGATCTTCGGTACGATGGTTCTGGGCCGCGTTTTTGCCGCGCCACCGGGTGTGCCGGCGGACCGTGCGCAGGCGCTACGGGCTGCCTTCATGGCCGCGATGAAGGACAAGGAGCTGCTGGCCGACGCCACCAAGACCCATATCGATATCATCGCGTCGTCGGGCGAGGAGGTCGAGGCGATGGTGAAGCGCTTCCACGCCGTACCGCCCGCAATCGTGGAGCGGGTCAAGCAGGTGCTTCAGTAGGTTGAAAAAGCCCGAGCCCCTGCCCGAAAGCGCCGACGGCGGTTGCAGGGCGAAGGTCGCAAGTCGCAAGCTATTGAAATAATTGGTTGAGAGGGCCGGACTTGAACCGGCGACCTACGACCTACGTAGCGGCGGCTCCCCCTAGCCGAGGCGACCGCACTTGCCGCTACCCGTATTTTCCCACTGTTGCGTTGCCTCGAAGTTGCGATTGGTTCGTAGGTGCGACGTGAGCAACTCCAGTAGCCCGGGCAATAATTGGGCTCGTGAGAAAACTCCGCCTAGCCCCGCGCCATCCGCTCCATCCGCAGCGCGCCCACGATCAGGCCGCTGCCGATGGCGGTCAGCATCCATAATCCCGCACCGAAGCCGCCGGTCAGGTCGTGGAGCGCGCCGAGCAGCAGCGGGCCGAGCGCGCCTCCCATCTCGCCCGCGGAGAAGAACATGCCGCTCGCCACGCCGGCGCGCGCCTCCCCGATGCCCGGCATCTCCACCAGTGTCAGAATCATGATCGTGGTCAGCGATGCCCGCGCGATGCCCTGCACGACGAGACCGGCGAGCAGCACGGAGCCGCTGTCTGCCCGCAGCATTAGGCTCGACAGCGTCGCAGACAGACACAGCAGAAGCAGCAACCGATAACGCCGGCCTGGCGTCGCCAGCCGCGGCAAGGTCAGCGCGCTGGCGATGCCGACCAGCGTTGGCACGGTCGCCCAGAACCCCGCTTCGGCCGCCGTCATGCCGCGCGACCGCAGGATCTCCGGCAGCCAGTTGTTGAGGCCATGGTTGAAGGCGAAGATGCCGAACGCCATCACCAGCAGCATCTGCACCGACGGCATGCGCAACAGCTGGCCGATGCCGGCCGACTGCGGCGTGGGTGGCTCCGGCTTGCGCTTCGATCGCGACGATGACCCCGCCGCCGCTGGGGACTCGGCGCTGTGCACGCGGGCGCTCATGCTGATCAGCAGCCACACGACGCCGGCCCCCAGTGCCAACCCTGCCCATAGCTGCAGGATCGCGCGCCAGTCACCGCCGAACGCGGGCATCATGACCGAGTTGGTCAGCGAGAGCACCGTGACCGAGCCGAGCGCCGGCCCAGTGCCGTAGATCCCCATGGCAAAGCCGCGCTCGGCCCCCTGGAACCAGCCGCTGATCAGCTTGGGCGCGGCGATCGAGACGATCGGGCCGCCGATCCCGAACACGGCCACTGCCACCCACAAGGTTGCCGCATCGGGCGCGAAGCTGCGCATCAGCCCTGAGGCCGCGATGAAGAACGCGGCGAGCGGCAAGGCCCGGCGTGCACCGATGCGGTCGATCAGCGTTCCACATGGCACGGCCGAGACGATGAACACGGCCTGCCAGGCGCCGAACACGAACCCCATCATGCCGTGGCTGACGTCGAGATCACGCTCGATCGGCGCCACCAGTGGCGCCAGACTCACCGTCGCCATGCCGAAGGTCGCATAGACCAGCCACACGCCCGCCAGCACCACCCAGCGGAACGGCGTCGGCTCGGCGGCCACCGGCGCGGACGCCGTCAGCGTGATGCTCCTGCTCTTCAACTTGCGTCTGCGCACCACCCCCGCCTCCCGCGTTCCGGCTGTCGACTGGCATGCATCTTCGATCCACCATGGCGGCGGCACCGATCAACACGCGCATTCTTGTCCCGCAGCCTCGTCGTGGACCGCCGAAGAAGTGGCGCGACGTCCGGATAGCGGTGGTCAATCGAGGGTACTACTGACGAGGCTGGGTGTCGCCGCCGTCGCGACGCCCTGTCGGTAGCACACGAGTTGTCCGGTTCCAGTAGCACACGATATGTCCGGTAATCCGTGATCCTCTCAATGCGCAGCATTGGGGGGATTGGATGAGCCGGGCCAAGTGTGACGAGGACCGGAGAATGGAGAAGTTTCTGGACGTTTA
>CAMDPA010000087.1 GCA_945903565.1 Devosia equisanguinis
AGGCATCGGCCGGATCGCCGCGCGGGTGTTCGAGCAGCTCGTCACGCACCCGCCGCGGACGATGCGGATGCTGGTCGACGAGACGAGGCGTTGTAGATGGTACGGGTCAGTTCAGAGGACGACCTGAGCCAAGGGGATAGGTATGTCAATGGTGGACAAGCTTGCATTCGGCGGGGCATCCAAGATTTTCGCGAATCACTTCTATTTCGCCACACCGTTTCGCCACACGGGCGACAAACCGCGCGATATATCATTCGATGCTGGAATTATTGCCCACCGGTTGGAACAGGGCGCGGTACCGATATCGTGGAGGATGGCATGTTCGGCAAGGCGTTGATTAGTGCTGTGGCGGGCGGATTGCTGGCTGTTGCAAGCAGTGGCGCTGTTGCCCAGACGGCAAAAGAGCGGCCCGGCCGTTACAGCATGAGCCCGGCAGATGGCGGCGGCTTCGTCCGGCTCGACACCGAAACCGGTGCGATGGCGCTGTGCCAGCGACGCGATGCGGAATGGAATTGCCGCGAGATGGCCGAGCCCGGCCGGGGCCTAGGCGACGAGGTCGAGCGGCTGCGCGCGGAGAACCAACGCCTCAAGGGCGAGATCCGGCAGATGGAGGATATGGTCGTCGGCGACAAGCGCGGCGGTGGCGAGCGCAGGGCCGAACGCCCGGGCAGCACGTTTCAGCTCCCCTCCGAGCAGGACGTCGACCAGGCGATGACCTACGTGCAGCGCATGATGCGCAAGTTCAGGGAAAAGCTGAAGGAGCTCGAGAGCGAGACCGGCGGCACAGGCAAGGGAACGCCGCTGTAAGTTGTGATGCGGGCCAACGCGGTTGTAGCGTCCCGTCGACAGCAACGGGGTACGACCAGGATGCAAGCCGACGCAACGCCAGTGCATGAGCTCGATCCGTTCTCGGATGAAACGCTGACCGCGCCCGAGGCGGTGCAGGATGCCATTCGTCAGACCGGGCCGGTCGTGTGGCTGTCGCGATATGGCGTGTGGGCGATGGCTGGGCACGGGGAGGTTCACGCCGCGCTCAACGACTGGCAGACGTATTCGTCCGCGTCCGGCGCCGGGCTTCCCAATCTGAAGCGCGAGAAGGGTTGGCGTTCGCCGAGCATCATCCTCGAAGTCGATCCGCCCGATCACACCAAGACCCGGCTCGTGTTGTCACGCATCATGTCGCCGGCGGCGCTGCGCACGATCCGCGATGCATTCCAGGCGGAAGCCGAGGCGCTGGTGGGACGCCTCATCGACATGCGCCGGTTCGACGCCGCGACGGAAATCGCGCAGGCCTATCCGCTGCGCGTGTTTCCTGATGCGCTCGGCCTCGATGGAGACGGGCGGGAGAACCTGCTGCCGATCGGCGATCTGAACTTCAACGGATTTGGCCCGCAGAACGCGAGGTTCGAGGCTTCGCTGGCGAAGGCCAAGCCCTTGCTGCCGTGGCTCGCGGCCAAGTGCGGACGTGGGCACCTGCGGGCAGGCAGCTTCGGCGCGCAGATCTACGAGGCAGCGGACCGCGGCGACCTCACGGAGGACGAAGCCGGTCTACTGATGCGCACGTTCCTGCTCGCTGGGATCGACACGACGGTCGGCGGCCTGGGCAATGCGGTGCATTGCCTGGCGACGCATCCGGGAGAATGGGCGAAGCTGACGGAGGGCCCAGCGTTGTCCCGCTCCGCTTTCGAGGAGGCGCTGCGGTTTGATTCACCCGTGCAGATCTTCTTCCGTACCGCGACGCGCGACACCGAGGTCGGCACGGTGCTGATCCATAAGGACGAGAAGGTGCTGTTGATGCTGGGTGGGGCCAATCGCGATCCCGCGCGGTGGGAACGGCCCGGCGTGTTCGACATCGAGCGCAAGGCCGCCGGGCACGTCGCATTCGGCTACGGCATTCACGGCTGCGTCGGCCAGATGGTGGCGCGGCTCGAAGGCGAATTGGTGCTCGGCGAGATGGCGAAGCGGATACGGACGTTGAATCTCGACGGCGAACCGCGCCGCAACCTCAATAATACCCTGCGCAGCTTTGCGTCGCTGCCGGTCGTGATCGAGCCGAAGTGAGTAGCGTTGCGGGCCAAGCATGAAAGCCACTTCTTGAAATCGACCGCCAAGCCCGGATCACCCTGCGGGCGATACGAGGGACTTCATCCCTCGAGCTCCCTGACCAGGGCCCGGGCCCTGGACCCCGCCCTTGAAGAATAGACGTCCATCGGCGCGCGATTGGCAATTCCATTGCCGCAGTTAGGATGCGCTGTTGAAGCTGCCGGGATCGGCGATGAGGGCTTGGCACGAACCGGTGATCGCGATGGCGCCACCCGGTTTGGCGAGGGTTCCGTCCATCGAGATCACCGTGCCTTTGAGCTTGGCATTGTATTCCACTGAAGCCACGCGCCACGTGATCTTGACGGTTTCGCCGGCAAGCACAGGGCGTCTCAAGCGAACCGAGTAGCCAAGACCGATGTTCGGCCAATGCTGTGAAAAGAACGCCGCGGCCTGGCCCATCATGACGGACACGGTATGGCCGCCCGACGCGATGATGCCGCCAAAACGCGATGCCTCGGCCGTGGCGGAATCGTGATGCAGCGGATTGGCATCGCCGACGAGGCGGGCGAAGTCCTTGATGGCATCGGCGGTAAAGGTGGCTTCGCCTGAGAACTCAAGCCCGACGTGGGGAAGGGGCGGCGTGGGCGTGCTGGGCATGGCGGCGTGAGCACTCCAACGTTCAGATCGGCGGTTGATTTCGAGCGGCGAGAAACGAGCAACGATAGCACGATCAACATGGTTCGTCGAACGCGTCGATTGATTGACATCGGCGTCGAAAATTGCAAGTTTTGAGAATTCAAGGCGCGCAGCTTCGACGGAGAATGTGCGATGGCTGACGACATGACTCTGACCGGCCGGCCGCTTCTCAACGGCGTCGATCACACCGCGCGGCCGACATGGAAGCTGGCGGAAACCGTCGCGTTCTATCGCGATGTGCTGGGCCTGCCGCTGGTGCACGCGATCACCGCCAAGGGCTGGGGGCGCGAGAAGGAAGAGCACGCGGATTTCATCCACTTCTTCTTCGACAGTGGCAACGCCAGCACGATCGCGTTCTTCTATTACATCGGTACACAGCAGCCCGAATCGCTGAAAGTTCCACGCGGGTATATGGCGATGGCGAACCACACCGCGTGGCGCGTCGATACCGAGGCGGATCTGCTCGCCTGGCAGAAGCGGCTGGAAAGCCGGGGCGTCGCGGTCAGCCAGTCGGTGCGCCACGAGGTGATCGAGTCGATTTATTTCCGCGACCCCAATTGGTATCCGCTGGAGATCACGCGCCCGCTGCGCGCTGTCGAGACCATCGACGCGACTGACGCGGGGCTGACCATGCAGGCGGCCCTCGAATTGGAAGCGCGTGGCGGCTGGGCCACCGTCGAGCAGCTGTGGCGCGCCAAGGCGGTGCTGGTGAAGGAACGGCAACGTGCACACGCCAAGTGAGGGCTGGCTAGGCGAGGGCTCGCGATGAGCGGATTCTATCTTCTCGATGTGCCCGAGTTCGCGCCGCTGGCGCAAGCGGTCGCAAACGATGCGCGTTGCAAGGTGCACGGTGTCGTCGCCGGCTACAGGTTCGTCGAGTTCGATCGCGAGATCACGATCCGGCGCAAGGATACGGGCCTCAAGGAAGCCGTGTGGTTCGGCTGCCTAACGGCGGGCCTCGACGGCAAGATAGCCGCGTTCACGAGCGAGGAGATCCGGCTCGTCAGCACCAACGAGCCGATTTGAGTCTACGGCTTGGTTCGCTTCATTCCGTGAACGGAATCGATCAGGTCCAATTCCGCGCGAATTGCGTTGGTAAGGGATTTGACGTCGGTGGCGCCCGTCGCGCCTGACGGACGCTGCAGCGAGGCGACGGCCTGCTCGGCAATGGCGTCGGCGATCTCCTTGGCGGTCTTTTCGCCGGTGGGCTGGAACCACCACGCGGTCCAATTGCACATGCCGATGATCGTGAAGGCGGCGATGCGCGCGTCGAGGGCGCGGAACTCGCCCGACGCGATGCCCGCCTCGATCAACTTGCTCATGCCAGCGAGCACGCGGCGCTTGGCTTGCCGGTGGACCGCGGCGATGGCGGACGGCAATTCAAGCTCGCTGCGGTCGACGAGTTTGAAATGCGTGTGCGGATCACTGACCCACAGTACGAGTCGCCGGGCGGCCTCGCGAACTTTTGCTGATGGCGCGAGCGCGGTTTCGCGATCGAGGTCGTCGAATATCTGCGCGGCCTGCGTGGTGACGCCGCGCACCAATTCCTGCAGCAGGGCGTCCTTGCTGTCGAAGTAGTGGTAGATCGACGTGCGGCTGAGGCCGACAAGATCGGCGACATCCTGCAGGCTGGTTGCGGCAAAGCCACGGGCGGCGAACAAGGTGGCGGCCTTGTCGAGGACGTCGGCTGCCAGGATGTCCCGGCGCGGCCCAATGCGGTCTGCCTTCGTCGGCTTGCTCTTTCGCAAGGCGGTGCTTTCGTTTTTTAAGATCGGTTTATTCTAAAAGCCGTTGGCAGCGATCCAGTCGCGGATCGCCTGGCCGACCCGTTCGCGGGCGGGCGGCTCGCCTTCGACGAGCGCCATGCCGTGGTGATTGCCGCGGAGGCGTTCGAGCCGTTTCTGCGAGCTGCCGATAGCGTCGAACACGGCGCGGGCAACGAAGGGGAATAAGATGGGGTCCGCGGTGTATTCGATCATGAGGCAGGGCTGCTGGATGGCACCGGCGGTGCGAAACAGGTTCGCCTGAGAGCTGATCCCCGACCACGTCGACAGCCAAGATTCCGGTGTGCAGAACCGCGCGAAGCCGACGATGCCGTAGTTGGACTGCAGCGGATCTTTGCCCCAGACGGAGCCGATCGGGCGATCGGACGGATCGATCGAGAGATCCCAGCAGCGCAGGTCGGCATCCGTGCGCCATACGGTCATCGCCGCCGAGAACACGCCCTTGACGCGATCGTCGCGGCTGCCGCCGTCCTTGCTGCGTTTGCGCGCGGCCATCCGCTCCGCGATATGTTCGTGCGCGATCTTGTCGAGACGTTCGACGCGCGCTTGCTGCGCCGCGCGATAGCGTGTGACGAACGCCTCGGAATAGCGCGAGCCGGCAGGGCCTGGGCGGTAGCCGTTGTTCTCGTCGAGGAAATCCAGCGACGGATCAACCGAGAGCGGATCGGCCTCGTCCGTCACCGACGGATCGATGCAGCTTTGCAGGATAATGCCTTGGCCAGGATGCGGCGCGACCAGCACGATGCCGTCGACCGTCGACATCCGGGCTTTCGCAAGCCCCGTTGGGCGGCCGCCCGGCGTGCGTTCCAGGCGGCGCTCGGGCGTGAGCAAGGACTGCTCGTTGTAGAATCCGTAAAGGCTCGCGCCGCCGGAGTTGCCGACCAGGATGATCTTCTTGAAACCGGCATCGCGCAGAAAGTTCGTGCCGGCGGCGACATCGAGTAGTGCGATTTCGTGCTCCAGCCTGAGATCGTTGCCGACCGAGCGCGAAGTCTGCGTGAACACCGCGCAGCCCGACTGCAGGATCTCGGGCACGAGATAATGGGTCGCCAGAAACTCGCGGGGGTGCATGATGCACAGCACCGTGTCGGTGCGCGTGCCGGCATAGAGAAAGCCGTTCACGGCCGCGCCGTCGGCGGTCTGCAAGGGGTGTACCGAAACCTTCACGTCGGACGGCAGGCTGGCCATGGTCCAGGCGGCATTGCGAAAACCGGCCGTCGGTTTCCCATTCGGTTTCTCGTCTTGGGCCACCTGAACCTCCAACCGGCCAATCGTCTCATGTGTCGATTATCCGACACTAAAGTCGTTCCTGCGTTGTCGCAACAGCCGTCCAATGCTATCGAATGCACTCACGCGTCTTCATCGAGGGAGCGAGAATGCCGCCGCGCCATGGGATCGAGGGGGTGCGTTACCGCTCGGGGCGCGAGCGCGACCGCTACATCGCCAATGGCGACTGGATCGATGCGACCGCCGGCGAGATCGTTCGGCGTGCGGCGCAGGCACAACCGGAGAAGGTCGCCGTTGTCGGCCACGACCGCGATCTCACATTCCGCGAACTCGACGATCAGTCGGAGGCGATCGCGGCCGGGCTGCTGCAAACGGGCATGAAGCCGGGCGACCGCGCGCTGTTCCAGATCGGCACCGTCACCGAGTTCTTCACGGCGTTGTTTGGTTGTTTCAAGGCCGGCGTCGTTCCCGTCTGCACGTTGCCGCAGTTCCGCGAGATCGAGATGGAAGCGCTGGCGCTGAAATCCGGCGCGACGGGTTATTTCGTGCAGGCGGACTTCAATCCCACATTCGACCAGCTCGCATTCGCACGCCGCATGCGCGCGAAAGTTCCGCAGCTGACGCATCTGTATGTGGTGCGCGGCGAGGCGGGGCCAGGTGAGTTCTCGCTCGCCGCGTTCGAGCAGCGCTACAAGGCCGGCGAGGCGCGCGAGATCGTGCGTCCACACGATCCTGACCCCGAGGATGTCGCGGCGCTGCAATTGTCGGGCGGCTCGACCGGGTTGCCGAAATTGATCCCGAGGTTTCATGCGGAATATCTGGGCTCGGCGGCTGCCCTGTCGAAGCGCTGGGAGCTGACCAGCGACGACAAGGCGCTGTGGACGCTGCCGCTGATCCACAATGCGGGTGTGCTGATCGTCGTGCTGCCGATGGTGCTCGATTGCCGGACGACGGTAGTGCTGCCGCGGTTCGACGCGCGGGAATTTCTGGAGACGGCGGAGCGGCGCGACATCACGTTCAGCGGCAGTATCGGGCCGGTTGCGCCGCGACTGCTCGAATACGTCGACGTGAAGCGCTTCGATCTGAGCAAACTCAGGCAGTTCTTCGCCTTGTCGCGGGCGGACGCGGTCGAAGCGCACATGGGCATCACCACGGGCTGCATGTACGGGATCACGGAGGGGCTGCTGATGGGCTCCGCGCCGAGCGATACCGCCGATGCCCGGCACGGCACGGTTGGATGGCCTGCGTCCATGGACGACGAAGTCCGGCTGCTGCAGATCGACAGCGAGGCGGAGGTGGCGTTCGGCGCGGTCGGTGAATTGTGTTTTCGCGGGCCGAGCAGCGTCACCGGCTATTTCGGCGACGACGCCGCGACCGCCGCGAGCATGACGCGCGACGGCTTCTTTCGCACCGGCGATCTCGTGCGTGGACTGAGGTTGAACGGCCGCACGTATTACGCGTTCGAGGGGCGCATCAAGGACAACATCAATCGCGGCGGCGAGAAGATCGGCGCAGAGGAGGTCGAGGCCGTGGTCGCCGCGCATCCCGCCGTGGCCGATGTGCGCGTCGTCGCGATGCCCAACGCCATCTTCGGCGAGAAGGCGTGCGCGTATATCATCGTGCGGCCGGGGCATGCGCTGCCGACGCTCGGGGAGCTCGGCCGCTTCGTCGCCGAGAAAGGCCTTGCGAAGTACAAGACGCCCGAGCGCATCGAGCCGATCGACGCGTTCCCGATCACATCGGTCGGCAAGGTCGACAAGGTGCGCATGCGCGCAATGATCGCCGACAAGCTCGCAGTGGAGAGTGCAAGAGAAGCCGATACCGCACCGGCTCAGAAAGGCCAGGCGGAATAATGCGCATCCATGTACTCGGCGGGGGACCTGCTGGCCTCTACTTCGCCTACCTCATGAAGTCGACGTTTCCCGCGTATCAGGTTCGTGTACTCGAGCAGAACGCCGCGGATGTGACGTTTGGCTTTGGGGTCGTGCTCTCAGGCCGTGCGCGCGAAATCATCGCCGAAGGCGATAGCGACATCATCGAACGACTCGGCGCGCGGGCCGAGAGCTGGTCGGATCAGCACATCGTGCACTGCGGCGAGGCGGTGCGGGTCGACGGCAGCTCGTTCTCCGGTGTGGCACGCATCGAGCTGCTGGGCGAGCTGCAGGCGATGTGTGCCCAAAGCGGCGTCCTGATGCGTTTTGGCCAACGCTTCAATCCGGACGAGATGCGCGACTGCGACGTGCTGGTCGGCGCAGATGGTGCTAGTTCCGCGCTGCGCGACAACCACGCTGACGCCTTCGGTACGAAGGTGCGGGATCTGCAGAATTACTTCGCCTGGTATGGCGTGGCCCGCCCATTCCCGACGCACACGCTGACGTTCGTGCGGACGCGCGATGGTGTGTTCTGCGGCCATCACTATCGATACAAGCCCGGCATGAGCACGTTCCTGCCGGAGGTCGATGACAAGACATGGGAGCGCTCTGGCCTCTACGCGATGGAGGAGGAGCAGCGCCGGCGACACATCGAAAACGTCTTCGCAGATACGCTGGGTGGCCAGCCGCTGATCTCCAACCGTTCGCTCTGGCGGCGCTGGCGGATGGTGACCAACGATCGCTGGTCACACCGCAACATGGTGCTGATCGGCGATGCCCTACACACCGCGCACCCGTCGATCGGCTCCGGCACCCGGCTCGCGATGGAGGATGCAATCGCGCTGTGGCGCGCGCTCAAAGTGGAAGGCACCGAGACCTCGGCTGCTTTCCAGCGCTACGAGGCCGAGCGCCGGCCGGTGCGCGAACGGCTCAACAAGGCCGCCGAGCGCAGCATCGACTGGTACGAACGGCTGGGCGAAAAGATGCATCTTGCTCCGTACGACTTCTCCTATGATTACTTGTTGCGCACCGGCGTGATGACGCCGGAGCGATTGGAACGGTATTCGCCGCAGTTCATGGCGCGATTGAGAGAAGCGCAAGGCGTGAATTCTGGCTAAGGTGCCGGGAGCTGCCGGCAACAGGCGGCATAGGATCTGGGTGGAAGACCGTGCCGCGCGGCGGCCGATAGCTGGGAGGAAATGGAATGCGTCACACGAAATCACTGGTCGCGGCATTGGCGGCGGGGGCGCTTTTGAGCGGTACGGCGGTCAGCGCGCAGCAGTTCACGATGAAGCTGTCGTCGCCGACGATCAACGATTCCAATCATGAGTGGATGAAGTTGTTCAAGGCGGGCGTCGAAGAGCGCTCCAAGGGCAAGATCAAGGTCGAGATGTATCCGGCCAACCAGCTCGGCCAGATCCCGGCGACGGTCGATGGCGTGGCACTCGGCACCATCGAGATGACGATACCGGCGATCGGTTTCTTCATCGGCATCGAGCCGCGCTTCCAGACGCTTGAGACGGCCGGTCTGTTCGACAGCATGGCGCACGGGCAGAAGGTGTTCAACGATCCCGATATCCGCGCGCGCATGGCGACGTTCGGCGAGGCCAAGGGCGTCGAGCCGCTGTTCACGATGCTGCACGGCGAACTCTATATCGGTGCGCACAAGCCGATCCGCTCGATCGACGACTTCAAAGGCATGAAGCTGCGTTCGGCGGGTGCCGCGCCGTTGCATGTCGAGCCGTTCAAGCAGCTCGGCGCATCGCCGATATCGATGCCGCTGGGCGAAGTCGTTCCGGCCTTGCAGAACAAGGCGATCGACGGCGCCATGGCCACATACCCCGTGTTCGTCGCGTTCAAGTATTACGACGTGATCAAGTATGCGAACCGGCTGCCGGCGAACTACACGGTCGTCTCGGCACTCGTGAACCGGCGCTTCATGAAGTCGCTCGGGCCGGAGCTCGAGGGCATCGTGCGCGAGGAGGCGCGCAAGCACGAGTCTCTGTTTTCGACCTACGCCCTCACCGATCATGATCGGGTGCGCGATCTCTGGCAGAAGAACGGCGGCGAGACGATCAATCTATCGGCCGGCGACGCCAAGAAATACCAGGATGTCGTCGAAGGCGTGATCAGCAAGGTCGTCGCCGCCAATCCGAAAATGAAAGAGGACTACGAGGCGCTTCTGGCGGCTGCCAAGAAGTATCGCTGAGGGTGAGCGATCGGCCGGGGCGGCTCGAAAAAGTCGACACGGCGCGGGAGAGGGGGGAGACACAAGCTCCGGATTTGCTTGGGCTCTCCCCCTTCCGGCCCTACGGGCCACCTCCCCCACAAGGGGGGAGGAAAAACGAGGGCTCAGCGGTTACTGGCGCAGTGCCTCGCTGCGTTCGGGGGACGAGGGAAAACGTGATCGACAGGATATTCGACCGGACGGCGCGCGCGATCGAGCTGGTGCTGGCCGTGGCGTTCATGCTCGTGGTGGCATTGAACTTCAGCAACGTGATCGCGCGCTATATTTTCGGCCGCTCGATTCTGTGGGCCGACGAGGTTCAGATCTTCACGATGATCGCGATCACGTTCCTGGGCGCGGTCGTCGTCTCCTGGCGCAAGCAGCACCTGAGAATGGATGTGCTGGCAAACCTGCTGCCGGGGCCCGTGCAGACCGTACTGAAAATCCTGGAGCTCGCACTCCTGCTGGTCTTGTGCGCGTTCGTGTTCGTGCAGTCGCAGGACTACACGATGCGGATGTTCGATATCGGCCGGACCAGCGACACCGCGGGTGTGCCGATGTGGATCCCGCATGGTTCGCTGGCGCTCGGCTTTGGCATGATCGCGCTGGTCAGCCTGTTGCAAGCGTGGCGTGCGGTGCGTCCTGTTCGTGACAGCGGCGGCGAGCAACGCCCCAAGATCAGCCCGGAGACCAACTGATGTCATGGGCGCTTGGCGTTCTGCCGGTCATCCTGCTGCTTGCAGGATTTCCGATCTTCCTGGTGCTGCTGACCTCGGTCACAGTCGCGCTGGTATTCCTGATGAACGTGCCGCTGGCGGCGTTGCACCAGAACCTGTTCGGCTCGATCAACGCGTTCGCGCTGCTGGCCGTGCCGTTCTTCATCTATGCGGGCGAATTGATGGGGCGGGGCAGCGTCGCGCAGCGGCTCGTGGATTTCGTGCAGGCCGGCGTCGGCTCGGTGCGCGGCAGCCTCGGCGTGACGACGGTCGGTACGGCTGCAATCTTCGGTGCAATCTCGGGCGTCAGTGCGGCGACCGTCGCGACCGTCGGCAAGGTGATGTATCCGGCGATGCGCAAAGCGGGCTATCCCGAGACGTTTTCGGCGGGGCTCATCACCGCGGTCGGCGCGATCGACATCATCATCCCACCGTCGATTCCGATGATCGTGTATGGCGCGGCGGCGGAAGAATCCGTGCCGCGGCTTTATGCGGCCGGCATCATTCCGGGCCTGATGATCGCGGGGATGTTGGCAGGCTATGTCGTCTGGCGCGCGCATCGCGACGGGTTTGGTCCCGGCGAGGCCTTCAGCGGCAGGCGCTTCATGACCGCGACCGGGCGCGGCCTGTGGGCGCTCGGCGCGCCATTCATCATTCTGGGCGGCATCTATGGCGGCGTGTTCTCGCCGACCGAGGCCGCGGCGGTTGCATGCGTCTATGCCGCGCTCGTCACGCGCTTCGTGTTCCGCGAGTTGAGCTGGCGCGATATCATGGACGCATCAGCGGCGACGGTGTTCTTCACCGCGCAGATCCTGATCGTGGTCGCGTGCGCCGGCGTGTTCTCCTGGCTGCTCACCGTCAACCAGGTGCCGGCGACGCTGGTCGCGTGGCTGAAGGGCGCGGACATCGCGCAGTGGCAGTTCCTGCTTGCCGTCAACGTGCTGTTCCTTGCCGTCGGCTGCTTCCTCGATCCGTTGTCGGCGATCCTGCTGCTGACGCCACTGCTGGTGCCTGTCGTGAAGGCGCTGGGGATCGACACGGTACACTTCGGCATCATCATCACGGTCAACCTTGCGATCGGCCTGTTTCATCCGCCGTTCGGCATCAACATCTTCGTAGCGCAGTCTGTGCTCGGCATCGACGTCAACAAGATCTATCGCGGCATCCTGCCGTTCATCGTGATCTACCTGATCGCGCTGGTGATCATCACATATGTGCCGGCCGTATCGCTGTTCGGGGTGAAGCTGCTGATGGGCGTGTAGTTCGAGAGGACAGCGTATGGCCGAGCGTGTCGACGCGGCGACGGTAAAGTCCTGGCTGGCGGATGGCCGCGAGATCGCGTTCATCGATGTGCGTGAGCATGGACAATACGGCGAGGGTCATCCGTTCCTTGCGATCTCGATACCCTACAGCCGGCTCGAGCTTGCCCTGCCTGCGCTGGTGCCGAACCCATCCGTGCGGCTGGTACTGATCGACGACGGGGATGGCGTTGCGACACGCGCTGCGCAGCGGGCTGAGGGCCTGGGATACACGCGCGTGTCGATTGTCGTGAGCGGCGTCGGGGGGTGGCGGCGGGCAGGCTTCACGCTGTTTGCCGGCGTCAACGTGCCGAGCAAGACATTCGGCGAGATGGTCGAACTGCAACGACACACGCCGCGCGTTTCGCCGGTCGAGGTGCAGCGCATGACGGCTGCGGGGGAGCGGTTTGTGATCGTCGATGGACGGCCGTTCGCCGAGTTCGAGCGGATGAATATCCCCGGCGGGATCTGCTGCCCCAATGGCGAGCTGGCGTTGCGGATTCATGCGATTGCGCCGGATCCGTCGACGACGATCGTCGTCAATTGTGCGGGGCGGACGCGCTCGATCATCGGGGCGCAGACGTTGATCGATCTCGGCGTTCCTAATCCAGTTTTCGCGGTGGAGAACGGGACGCAAGGCTGGTTCCTGGCTGGTCTCGAGCTGGAGCGAGGGGCGTCGCGACGGCATGGCACGGCGCTGCCGCCGCCCGGCAAATTGGCGGCGCTCGCGGCACGAGCGCGATCGGTCGCCCAGGCGCGTGGCGTGCGGTTCGTCGATGCGGGCGAAGCCGCGGCGTGGCTGGGCGATGCTGAGCGCACGACGTTCGTGCTCGATGTGCGGTCACCGGAGGAATTCGCGGCCGGTTCGGCATCGGTTTGCGCAAGCGCGCCAGGGGCCCAACTCATCCAGGCGACCGACCAGTGGGTTGGCGTGAAAGGTGCGCGGCTGTTGCTTGTCGATGACGACGGCGTGCGCGCGGCGATGACCGCGCAATGGTTGCGCCAACTCGGTCACGAAGCGTGTGTGCTTTCCGGCGGCTTGAAGGCAGCGATGGGGCTGCCACGGCCGGCGGCGGCACCCACATTCAAGGCGGCCGACGTTGCGGCGGTCGGCGCGAAGGTGCTGCGTGCCGAAATGGAAGGTGACCAAAGGCAAGCGGCCGATATCATTGATGTCCGTTCGAGCACGGCTTTCCGGGCGGGGCATATTGCCGGGGCGGTGTGGTCAATTCGCCCTCGCCTGGCAGAGGCGTTGCCTACGGATCGTATGCGGTTGATCGTTTTTGCCGGTGACGCCAGTGGAGCGGCACGGCTTGCCGCGGCAGATGCCACCGAAAACGGTTATGGCAATATTCGACTGCTGGACGATGGGCCCAGCGCGTGGGCGGCAGCTGGGCTCGACATCGTGGCCACGCCGCAGGTGCCGGCTGACACGGCGAGCATCGACTTCCTGTTCTTCGTGCACGATCGCCATGACGGCAACGCGGATGCTGCCCGCCGCTACCTCGCGTGGGAGGTCGGATTGCTCGATCAGCTCGACGCCGATGAGCGGGGTGTCTTCAAGGTGGCGGAAAAACTCGGGGGGTGATCTCGGCGCGCGGTGCCCGAGCGTATCATGCCGCGCGCCGAGCCTGGTCGTCGGTCAACTCCGACCAGGCCTTCTCGACGGCATCAGGATTTTCCCGCTCGCCCAGCAACACCATCTTGAACGTGAGCAGCAGGATCTTGATATCCAACCGCGCCGAAGCGTTCCGAATGTACCACATATCGAGCGCCATCTTGTCGGACCCCGATACTCTCTTGCCGCCATTGACCTGGGCCCAGCCCGTCAATCCTGGCCGAACCAGCAGCCGGTCCTTGAACTGCGCGAGCTGGTCGACGCCCAGCAACGGGCGGGGGCCGACAATCGACATGTGCCCCGCCAGAACGTTGAATAACTGCAGCAACTCGTCGAAACGCGTGGCGCGCACGAACCGCCCGAACGCGGTCTCCCGCATGGAATCCGGCAGTTTGTTGCCAAACGCATCGTGCGCACCGAGCAGAGAGCGGAACTTGTAGACTTTGAACGGCCGCCCATAGCGCCCTGGCCGCTGTTGCCAGAACAGCGCCGGAAAACCGAATGAAACGATGGTGATCAAACCGATGACGATCATGACAGGCAACGCGACGGCAATGGCCAGCGACGCCAACACCACGTCTACCGCGCGCTTCACGGGCCAATAGGGACGGCGCAGCGACTCCAACAATGCCTGATCGTCCAGCGGCCGTGGAAAGGCCTTGCTGACTTCCTCCCGCGTGGGCCCGGCCGGAGGCAGCGACCGCACTTCAAAACCCAGTCGCTCGGCGAAGTAGTCGACCTTTATTTCGGTGCCGTTTTCCACGTCCAGCAATGCCTGCTGGGCGGCGGGCGACAACTGATCGAACGGCAGCGTCACAACGACCCGATTGACCAGGACGCCGTGGACCTCGAGATCCCGGAGTACAGCCTCGATTTCCTCGGGCACGCCGCGGATGGGATGTGAGCGAAAGATGTGGCCGGTCTGACGCTCGTTGCGGCCGAGTATGCCCGCGATCAGGATGCGCCCGGTGGCGTGCTCCTTTGCCGCCTGCAGGAACAACTCCGCGATCGTATTGAGGCCAACGATGAGCACGGCTTCCACGACTTCGCCGGGGGGGGCTGGATCAGAAAGCTGCGCGCGGTTGTGCCGGAAACGATGAGCCCGCATGGACAGGCGTACGGCGACCAACAGCGCGACCATGATCAGGCCCTGCAGAATGGGAATCGAGCGCGCCACGTTCTCCATGCGACTGATCGCGAAACTGAGCATCACGGCCGCGAATACGATGATCGCGCAACTGGCGACCAGCCGCCAGTATTCCGCAAGGCCGCTGAACCGCCACAGCGTGCGGTCGACGCCCATGACAGGAAGTACGAAAGCGGCAGCCGTCAAGCTGACGGCGAGATAGGGCAACAGCGCGGCCATGCGTTCCGGCGAATAGTCGAGATTGTCGCGCAGCAGCAAGGCAGCAACCGTCGCTACCGCGATCAGGCACAAATCAAGCAGAATTGACTTGAAGCGACGCATCCGTGCACCCCCGGATTTCCTCGTCTACATGCACTAGGGCCTGTCGTCAGTTGAATCGAGTCTGTCGCGCCACGCCGCATCGAAAATCGTGTTCGACCGAGGCTGCCGTCGTCAGTCGAGGGATTCCCAAATCACTTTTTCTCTGACTCATGAGTTGTCGGCAATGGGGAGGCCGACAGATG
>CAMDPA010000088.1 GCA_945903565.1 Devosia equisanguinis
GGCGAGGGCGCCCGCACCGAGCACGACGCCGACCGCTATTTCGAGCGTTACATGACGGCGCTGCAGGCGATCGGTGCGGCTGCCGGCCCATCGGCGTCGAAGAACCCGTTGGCGCTGATGGAGCGGCCGGGCATCTCGATCAAGCTGTCTGCGCTGCATCCGCGCTTCGAGCCCGGCAAGGAGGAGCGGCTGGCCCGCGAACTGCTGCCGCGAATGAAATCGTTGGCGACCGCTGCGCGGGAATTGGCGATCGGCCTCACCATCGATGCGGAGGAGCAGGACCGGCTCGATCTCACGCTCGGCTTGTTCGGGCAGCTTTACAGCGATCCGGCGCTCGCCGACTGGGCGGGGCTCGGGCTCGCCGTGCAAGGTTATGGCCGCCGCGCGGTGCCGGTGCTGCGCTGGCTGAGGCGGCTGAGCGAGCACGGCGGCAAGCGCATTCCCGTGCGGCTCGTCAAGGGCGCCTACTGGGACAGCGAGATCAAATGGGCGCAGGAACGTGGGTTCGCGGACTATCCCGTGCTCACCCGCAAGCTCCACACCGATCTCTCCTACCTCGCCTGCATGCGCCTGCTGCTGTCGGAGCAGCGCGCGTTCTTCCCGCAATTCGCCACCCACAACGCGCACACGCTGGCGGCGGCACACATCGCCGCGGGCCCCATTCCGTTCGAGTTCCAGCGCCTGCACGGCATGGGCGAAGCGCTCTACAGCGACGTCGTCGGCGCCGGCAAGCTCAACCGCCCGTGCCGCATCTACGCGCCGGTCGGCGGGCACGAGGACCTGCTCGCCTATCTCGTCCGCCGCCTGCTCGAAAACGGCGCCAACACCTCGTTCGTCAACCGCATCGCGGACGAGGACCAGCCGATCGATGAGATCATCCGCGATCCCGTCGAGGCAGCCGAGATCGAGCACGAGTCGCCCGGCGGCCGGCCGAAAGCGCTGCCCGCACCCGGTGCGATCTTCGGTGCGCGTCGCAATAGCCTCGGCCTGGCGCTCAGCGAGCCCTCGGTGCGCGATACGCTCTACGACGGCATGACCGAGGCACTCAAGATGCCGCTGATGGCCGCGCCCTTGATCGACGCCAAGATCGGCGATCTCAACGCGCAACAGGAAGTCGTCGCATGACCGGCGCGAGCGGATCGGCTTCGTAACCGCCACGTCTCTCGAATGGGTCGATCTCGCCATCGGCAGGGCAGCGGAGGAAGCTCACGCCTGGGACCGCCAGGGCGGCCCCAAACGCGCACAACTACTGGAGGCCGCCGCCGATCTGTTCGAGCGCGACCGCGCCATGCTGTTGGCCGTGATCTCCCGCGAGGCCGGCAAGACGCTCGACAACGCCCAAGCCGATCTGCGTGAGGCCGTCGATTTCCTGCGCTATTACGCAGCCGAAGCACGCCGCCTGTTCTCCGGGCCGATTGCGCTGCCAGGCCCCACCGGCGAGCGCAACACCCTCGATCTGCGCGGACGTGGCCCGTTCGCCTGCATCAGCCCGTGGAACTTCCCGCTGGCGATCTTCGCTGGCCAAGTCGCGGCCGCACTTGCCGCCGGCAATCCCGTGCTCGCCAAACCCGCCGAGCAGACACCGATCACGGCGTGGCTCGCCGTCAAGCTGCTGCACGAGGCCGGGATACTGCGCGGCGTGCTCCAATTCTTGCCCGGCGACGGCAAGGTCGGCGCGGCACTCGTCCGCGATCCCCGTGTGAAGGGCATCGTCTTCACCGGCTCCAACGAAACCGCCTGGATCATCCAGAAATCACTCGCGGAACGGCGCGGCGCGATCGTGCCGTTCATCGCCGAAACCGGCGGCATCAACGCAATGATCGCCGATAGTTCCGCGTTGCCCGAGCAGGTCGTGCGCGACGTCGTGCGCTCTGCCTTCGACAGCGCCGGCCAGCGCTGCTCCGCCGCCCGCGTGCTGTTCGTTCAGTCCGACATCGCCGAACGCGTGATCGCGATGATCGCCGGCGCTACCGAAGCGCTCGACATCGGCGACCCCATCGACATCGGCACCGATATCGGTCCGGTGATCGACGGCGTGTCGCAGGAAGCGCTCAACGCCCACACGGCGCGGATGAGCCGCGACGGCCGCAGGATCATCGACACGCGACTGCCGCCGGAATGCCGGTTCGGCACCTACGTTACGCCGGCGGTGTTCGAGATCGACCGGCTGTCGCGGCTGGAGCGCGAGGTGTTCGGTCCGATCCTGCACGTCATCCGCTTCGAGCAGGGCCATCTCGACAAGGTCGTGGCGGACATCAACGCCAGCGGCTTCGGCCTGACGCTCGGCCTGCACAGCCGTCTCGAAGCCGCCGCCGACTACGTCGCCGAGCACGCACGCGTCGGCAATCTCTATGTCAACCGTAACCAGATCGGCGCGGTCGTCGGCGCTCAGCCGTTCGGCGGAGAAGGCCTGTCCGGCACCGGTCCCAAAGCTGGCGGCCCGAACTATCTCGCCCGCTTCGCGACCGAACGCGTACGTTCGACCGACATCACCGCGACCGGCGGCAATGTGCAGCTCTTGGGGTTGGGTGGAGGAACACGCGGCTGAGAAACCGCGTGATGCGAATCCCGAAAAACGAACGACGGCCGTAGGCTGGGTCAAGCGCTTGCGCGACCCAGCAATCCACGTGGTGCCAGCACATGCTGGGTCGCGGCCCGCAGAAATGCGAGCCTTGACCCAGCCTACGTGGAAAGTGCTGTTGTCACGACTACTGCAACCGCAGCTCGAGCGGCGACAACCTTATGCGGGTGTCTGTGGGAGCTGCAGCCCAGGCGCCGTTCTTGATGTAGTGGGTATCGACGCTGACGGCCTGGAAACTCTGCATATCGTTCTTGCGGTAGCCCATGTTTTTGCGCTCGAGCATCAGTTTGCCGTCGACCCACATCCGCAGAATGCCGTTGCTCTTGCCGGGCGTGTTCAACACGGCCTCCTGCTCGATGCGGGTCCACTGTCCCGGTTTGAAGGCCATCGCTGACCCATCGATCTGGCTGACCGATTTCCCCCCGATGTTCTGCGCCTGCTGCAGGGCAAAGCCGCCGTCCTTGCGCCACTGCGCGCGAACGCTGAAAGGCTTCTGAGGCGCGTCCGCGGCGGGCGGCGTGCCGTCTGCGGAAGGCGCGGCCGGCTGATCGGGCTCAGCGGTGTTGTCGCTGTCGCTGGACAGACCAGGCAGTGCACCGCCGTCGCCGGGCTTGAAGTCGGCCGGTGTCCACACGCTATAGGAAAGGCAGACGCTGCTAGCGGCTGCAAGTTGCCGCGGCTGCCAGACAAAGCCCATGCCGCTGCGCGTCTGGCTGTTGGCGTCGCGAGGCGAGGCGCCGCTCAAAGCGACTTCGAGCGCGTGCCCCTTGGCGACCCCGGCTTCAGCTACGACACGGGCGTTTGCCGTGAGGCCCCAGTCCATGCCACCGAGCCGGGCCTGGATATCCTCGGGCGAGAACGGCGCGCCCGACGAGTTTGCGAACGAGAACAGGAGGCCGCCGCCGTAGCGGGTCTCGCACAACGGCACTTCTTCCTTGACGTACGAGGAGCGCAGCGCCAGCACGCCGGCCAGCACGATCACCGAGCAACCCCCGAGGTTGAACAGGAAGTTCTTCGGCATCTCGAATTTCTTCTGTCGTACGATCATGCTGGGCTCTCCATCGCGTCAGGCGCGGACTGGGTTTTTCAGATTGCGTAGAACGGGACCGAGCAGTTGCTCGACGAAAGTGCGCTGGCCATCGCGCAGCACGAGTGCGCCGCGCAGACCAGGGATGATGGTGATGTGCTGGGCAAGCGCTGTCCGCGCCGTTGCAAGCTCCAGACGCACCGGGATCGAAGCGGCCGGATCGTTTTCCGGCACGGGCGCGATCCACACGATCCAGGCCCGCATCGGCCGCCCGTCGAGCCACGACAGCGCGTTGAGCCAGACACTCATTTCCATGCCGGCGCGTACCTTGCGCGCGGCCTCGGCCGGCAGCTTGGCCTCCAGTACCAGCCGGCCCGGGTGCGGCACGATCCGCGCCACGCTGTCGCCGGGCGCGAGTTTTACGCCTGAAGCCGCGCGCGTGACCCAGTCGAGGGTTCCGCTGACGGGCGCACGAATTTCCATGTTGGCAAGTTGCCGCTCGGCCGCCGCGATCCGCGACATGACCTTCGCGGAGTCGCTCTCGAGCGCAGCCAGGTGCTGCTCCATTGTCTCGACCTTGGCCCGCGATGCGAGCCGCTGCTCGAGCAGGTCCGAGACCGTCTGGGCGTCCTTGAGCATCAGGTCGCGCTGACCTTGGACCGCCGCCGACTGTGTCTTGAGGTCGGCGATCTGCCGGTCGATCTCGGCGGTGTCCAGCACGGCAATCAGCTCGCCGGCTGTGATCTCGTGGCGCTCGTGGACCATCACGCGGCCGATCACGCCGCCGCCGGAATGCCGGACCTCCTGTGGTGTGCTTTCGACCAGCGTGGCCTCCGCCAGCGCAAGCCCCCGATCGAACGGCGCGTACGTTGCGATCAGCGCAAACGCACCAGTCAGCGCAAGCAGCGCGAGCGTTGCGGCGCGAAGCGGGCCTTTGAGGTCGAGCCGTGGAGGCCCAACTGCCGATGACGCTGCCGACGCCGATTTCGTTGTGGTCACGCGTGTCATGCCACCTGCCTCAGATGGTTCGGCGCCTGCTTTGAAGGCGCATCGCCGACAACCTGCTCGCTCGGCAACACGGCCGTGATCCGACCGGCGGCCAGCAGCACGACGCGGCCGGTCATGGGGAGCAGGCGCGGTTCACCGGTCGCGATCACGAGGCTCACCCCGTCGGCCCGGAGGCGATCGAACACGGCGAGAAGACGGTTGACGCCGGCTTCATCGAGACCCAATTCGGGCTCGTCCAGCACGACGACTTTCGGATTGCCGCACAGCGCGCGGGCAAACGCCACGGCGCGGCGCGCCCGCATCGGCAGCGCACGGCCGTCTTCGCCGGCCTGGGTATCGTAGCCGTCGGTGAGCGCCGCGATCACGTCGTCGACACCGGCTCGCTCGGCCGCACGAACGGCGTTCGCCGCAAGCCTGGGATCGAAGCCGGCGATGTTGTCACGCACCGAACCTTCGAGCAGGTCGGGCGTGTCCGGTACATATCCGGTCTCCGCATCACCCGCAGCGCCCGCGATCATTGCAGCGAGTGCCGACTTTCCCACCCCCGCCGGCCCAATGATGCCGATGCTCTCGCCCGGCGCGATTGCCAGCGTGATGCCGCTCAGCACGGACGTGCGGCCACCGGGGTAAGTCCACGCCGCGTTGTCGAACACGATCCGCCCGCTCGACGTGGCGACAACCGCCGGGGCTGCGGCCATGGCATTCAGTGTGGCCCAGGCGCGGCGCGCTGCGATCACACGATCGAGGCCGCCAGCGAGCCGGACCAGCGGCGCCATCGCCAACGCCATCAGCATCGCTGCCGCGACCAGCGCACCGGGCGCCAACCGCCCAGCAATCACAAGGTAGGCGCCAAGCCCAAGCACGGCCACGATCCCAGCGATCGAAAGACCCCACGCCAGCGATCGAACCAGAACAAGGCGGCGTCCGAACGCGTAGGCGCGGGCTACGTGCGGCCCGTTGCGCAAGGCCCATTGCCGCGCTGTCCCCGATGTGCGGGCGCCAGTGCGGGCAACGGCGTCGAGCCACCCGGCCGCACGCTGGCGGGCACCGGCCACCTCGGCATCGGCGGACGATCCGTTCCGCGAACCGGCCCCGATCAAGATCCCCAGCACGCCGACGAGGCCGGCCATCGCCACGCCAAGCATCGGATCGATAAGGGCGACGATGCAACAAGCAACGGC
The DNA here is from genome assembly GCA_945903565.1 of Devosia equisanguinis. Taxonomy (GTDB): domain Bacteria; phylum Pseudomonadota; class Alphaproteobacteria; order Rhizobiales; family Hyphomicrobiaceae; genus CAMDPA01. Next base: position 5,798 of record CAMDPA010000088.1, read on the forward strand.
AGCCACGGGCAATTCGAACACCGGCCAAAGGCGGCCCTCGGCGATCGCGCCGCGCAAGGTCGCGACGGCGTCGGACTGGCGTCGCAGTTCGGTGGCGCTGACGCGGCGCGTGCTCGCGTTCTCGAGCAGCCATTGACCCAGCACATGGTCGAGCCACAGTGCGGCGCGCAGCAGCACCAGCTCGCGGGCATAGTGGAGGACAATGGCGACGGCCACGGCAGCTGCCGTCATGCCACCGAGTATCACCAACAACTCAATCGAGGCTGCCGGCAGCACGGTCTCGAACATATGCAGCGCAAACAGCGGCACAGCCAGCATGAGCGCGCTGATGCCGGCCGAAAGCGCCATTGCAGCACGCAATGCCCGGCGCACCTGTCTCAGGAGCTGCCTCGCGGTATGCATTGCTTGGAATTCCCTCAGACTCGCGATGTCTCGGGACGGTTGCAGCAACCATCCAGTCGAGCCAAAGGACACTTTACGAGGAAGTTCTTTACGATCCGCGAACCAGTGAGAGCGGAGGGTGCGATAGCGAATCGTATTGCACCGAGTTGCGGGCGGAACGGTGCAATACGCTTTCGCTTTTGCACCCTACGAAAGACGGAGAATCAACGCCGGCAGGGCAGCGGGTCGATCAGCGTGAACTCGCTGAGCTCGCCCTTCATCGTGTAGTCGCCGTTGTCGATCACCAGCCGGCGGCTGACGCCGTTGGTATAGAACACGAACGACATCTCGTAGACCGGGACAGCGTCCTTACTGTCCGTGCCTTGCTCGTAGTAGCTGAGCACCACGGGCCATGCGGCGACGCCGTCGAGCTTGTCGGCCTGCCCGACGCGCGGCAGCGTCTTGTTGAACGAGGTTGCCACCGCCTTGCCGATCTGCGCGCTGACCACATACGTCTTCTCGCCGCTTTCCGAGCCGTCGAAGAAGTCTGCGGTAAACTGCGTGCGACCGCGTCGCGCGGCGTCGATCAGCTTGATCGAATGCTGCACGGGGAACATCGCACCGCCACCGATCGCGGTCTTGCGAGCCTCCGGGTGGGTGAGATCGACGCGCGTATCCGCCTCGCCTTCACCGCGTGTCGCGGTGCCGGCGGCCTGCTCGACGAGCTTTTGGTCGCGGTATTGGCTCGACTGGAACTTGTACCGCATGGCGGTATCGTCCTCCCAGGTCGTCGAGCGCTGGTCGCTGAGCGAGGATTCGCCGCCCGCTGCCGTCGTGCGGGTTACGAACCGCATCGTCTGTGTATAGCCCTCGCAGGCCGAGCCGGTGAACTCGTAGACCATCCGGCCCGACAGCCCGGACACGCCCTTGTCCGAGCGCACGGTGCCGAGCTTGAAATCGTAGACCGCGCGATGCGGCTGCAGCTGGATCGAACCCGTCTTCGAGGCGTCGGCCTTCGAAGTATCGCCGCGCTGCGCGCTGACCGGCGCAGCCGTCACGAGTGCGGCAGCCAGTCCGCCGGCGGCAAACGCGAGAGCAACCCGCAGTCCGCGCATGTCATGACCTTCCCTGATGGCGCCGAGATGCGGCATGCTACTGTTATGAACCATGGGCCCAGGTCGCAGCAAGAAGTGTCAGCGCGGCTTGATGCCGGCGGCCTTGACGACCTCCGGCCAGCGCTTCAACTCGGCCTTGATGAAGGCGTCGAACTGCTGCGGTGTGCCACCAACGATGTCGGCGGCCTGTGCGCCCGTCAGCGCCGCGCGCACGGCTGGATCCTGCAGCACTTGGTTGAAAATACCGTTGATGCGCGCAACCAGCGCAGGCTCCATCCCGGCTGGCGCCACGATACCGTGCCACACGCTGACGTCGAACCCGGGTATCGTCTTTCCCACCGGTGGCGTGTCGGGCAGTTGGGGCATCGGCCGCATCGCGATGCCGGCCAGCGCGCGCAACTTGCCTTCCTTGATCTGACCCAGGCCGGTCGAGACCGTGATCAGTGCGGTGTCGGCGTCGCCGCGCAACACCGCCGTCACCATTTCCGCCCCCGAGCGAAACACGACGTTGACCTGATCGATGCCGGCCTGGCTGTTGAAATGAGCCATGAACAGATGCGTCCAATTGCCAAGGCCCGCGGAGGCATAGTTGAACTTGCCCGGTTGCTGTTTCGCCGCGGCGATGAACTCCGCGAGCGTCGTGTAGGGCAGCGTCGAGCGCATCAAGATGACGGCCGGCAGGTTGACCGCGTGAATGATCGGCGTGAAGGCGGTGTTCGGATCGTAGGATAACTGCGCCATCGTGTGCGAAACGGCGTTGGGTCCGACGTCGGCGAGGAACAGGTTGTAGCCATCGGGTGCCTCGCGCGCGACAGCGGCGCCGGCGATCGTGCCGCCCGCGCCGGGCCGGTTCTCCACCACCAGCGCGTGCCCGTTGGCGAATTGCGAGAAACCGTTAGCCAGGTTGCGCGACAGCGCATCGGCAGCCCCACCCGCGCCGACCGGCACCAGCAGCCGAACGGCGCGCGAGGGCCATTGCGCCGCGGACTGGGCAAGGGCCGGGATGGCGGCGAACGCAGCAATCGCAAGGGCGCCGATCGCGAACATCCGGTGGCGTACAAGAGTGGCGACTGGCATGAAAACTCCCCATGGAACCTACGCGCATTGCTCCCTCGAGGGATAGCGACCCACGGCATCACGCGCAATCGCTGTGCTTACGTACCCGCCGCCGCCTCCGCCAGCCCCACCACCCGCTCGACCATCGCACTCCCGGGCCGCGCCAGTTCGTCGACGATCGAGAAGTGGTTGCCGCCGGGCACGATCACGCACTCGGCCTTGACGTCGGCCGCCGACCAGCGTGCGGCGATGTCGAGGCTTTGGCGCACGAACTCGCGGCTTTCCTCGCCGCCGACCGCGGCGACCAGCGTGCGGCCCTTGGGCGCCGGCCACAACGCGGGACTGACCTTGCGCGCGTCCTCGGCGTTGATCCGTACCGCGACGTTATAGGTCGTGTGCACGTACGGCTCGACCTCGAACACACCTGATATCGCGTAGGCCGAGCGCACGAGATCGTCCGGCACGTCCGGCAGCGCCGACCAGTCGGTGGCGAGCATCGCGGCCGCCATCGTGCCGCCGACGGAGTGGCCGATCACGACCGGCCGCCGCCCCGTCTTGCGCCACAGCGCGCGCATGAACAGCCGCAATTCCTCGAAGATGTCGGCGACCTTCACTTCCGGGCACAGCGTGTACGACGGCAACGCGACGTCGACGCCACGCGCGGCCAATGCGTTGGCGACGAAGCTGTAGTCCTTGCGGTCGCCGCGTTGCCACACGCCGCCGTGGATGTAGACGGCGAGCGGCGTCGCCATCCGCCGCTTGGACGCGCGAAATAGGTCGAAGCGGTTGCGGATGCCGGGGCCGTAGGGGATGTCGAGTTCTACCGTCAGCGTCTCGCGCGTGACGGTCGATGCATTGGCCCATCGCGCGCCGTATGCGCCGTTGTCGGGCACCAGCACGCGGTTGTTGTATTCGGCCTCGTAGTCGACCTTGGCCGGGTCGAACGTCGTCGCTTCCGTACTCATCGCCACTCCCCCCTCAAGTCCCAGCGCCTGCTCTCCAAGCATGGAGGCCAGCGCTCAGGACCGGACTGTAGGCGGGCAAACGGACGCTGCCAACAGATCAGGGCGGAAGGGCTACCCCGGAACTTACCCGAGCTTCGCGGGCGTGCCGAACTTGCCCGAAAACACGATGTCGGCGAGCGGCTTCCTCGCGCGCGGCTCGCGCTCGCGGCCGGGGAGGTCCTCCGGCAGGCTGTCGGGGTCGCCCTGATGACCGAGCGCAAAGCCGACCACGATGTCGAATTCTTCCGGCACGCCGTAGGTGGCGCGGATCGTGTCACGCTCGATGCCAGCTGCCTGGTGGAGGCGCAGCCCGCGCGCCTGCGCCTCGATGGTCAGCGTCGCGATAGCAGCGCCTGTGTCGTACCAGGAATGCGCGTTCGGGTTACCATTGGCCTCGAACGCCTTGCGCGCGCAGGCAAAGACCAGCACCGGCGCGGCCTTCGCCCAACGCTGATTGCGCACGGCAAAGCCGGCGACGGCCGCGGCGTGGCCGCTGGCGTCGTCGTTGGTCGCCACGATGAAGCGCCAGGGCTGGCCGTTGTTGGACGACGCGGCCCAACGGGCAGCTTCGAGCACAGCGGTGAGATCGGTCGTCGAGACGGCCTTGCCATTGAACGCACGCGGGCTCCAACGCTCGCGGATCAACTCGTGAACGGGCGTGGAGGTCTGGGCAGGCTTGTTCAGCATGGGGATAGGGTTCCTGGAAGGAGGTTACAGGTTTCAGGGGACAGGGAAGGTGAAGGAACATTCTCTGTAACCTATTCCCTAGCTTTTCGCCGCATTCAGCGCGTGCGGCAACATCTCCGCCAGCAACGCAAGTTCACGCCAGCCATACGATCGTGGCCTCGATCCCAAATGTGGCCTGATCTATTCGTCGTCGAGATCGGCCAGGCGAACCGCAAGCGAGGGAGCCAGCAGCGGGACAAGCAGCGCATCGCCTGGAAGCTCAACTCGCGAGCCGTAACCTGACGGGCCGGGCTCCCGGTACACGGTCGTGGCCCTGCTGCGTGCATTGATCACCCAGTACTCGCGCACGCCGAAGGCAGCATAGAGCGGGGCCTTCGTCCTATGATCCTGGATCAGGCTCGTATCGGCGATCTCAACCACGAGCAGAACGGTTTCGCCGCGCACATCGCCCGGCTTCATCCCGGCAGGAAAGACAATGAATTCCGGCTCCGGCTCACAATGCGGATCAAGCCGCAACGGCGTCTCTGGCGTAACGCGAATGTCGGCCGCGCGGGCCCTGATCCAGAAGTCGTTGAGCGCCGACTTCAGCGTCTCGTGGTGGTTCCCCTTGGCCGCCATTGCGACGAGATCCCCCCCGATCAACTCGAATCTCTCGCCGTGTTCAACGATACCGGCCTCGATCATGCGCTGTACTTCTTCACCGGTCCATTTGCGTCGTGGCAAGCCGTCGCCGGCCTGCGTCGTGCCGGGCGGCGGCGGAATCTGGGAAACAGGTCTCCGGAAGATCTCGTTCATCGTCGCAATATACCAGATGGATGCAGCAAGGTTACAGGTTTTAGGGGACAGCGAAGGGGAAGTAGCATTCCCTGTAACCAATTCCCTAGCCTTTCGCCGCCTTCAAGGCCGCAGGCAACATCTCCGCCAGCAGCGCCAGATCGGCGTCGGTGCCCGCGCTGATGCGGATGCAGCGGTCGAGCGGCGCGACACCGGGCATGCGCACGAACACGCCCCGGCCGACCAGTTCGCTCAGCACCGCGCGGGCATAGGCGCCATCGCGGCCACAGTCGACGGCGACGAAGTTGGTGGCCGACGGCAACGCCTTGAGGCCGTTCGCCGCCGCGATCTCGCCGATACGCGCGCGGGCCCGCGCGATCTTGGCCACCACGTCTTTCAGATAGGCCTGGTCCGCGAGCGCGGCCATCGCGCCGGCCTGGCTCATCCGCGTGACGTCGAAGTGGTTGCGGATCTTGTCGAAGTGCTTGATGACGCTTGGGTGCCCAAGGCAATAGCCGACGCGCACGCCCGCCATGCCGTACGCCTTCGAGAATGTGCGGAAACGCAGCACGCTCGGGTTCGACATGTCGAGCGGCGGGATCGCGTCGGCGGGCGCGGTGTCGGAATAGGCCTCGTCGAGGATCAGCAGGCAGCCGTCCGGCGTGCCGTCGATCAGCTTCTGAACGTCGGCCTTGCCCCACCACGAGCCCATCGGGTTATCCGGATTGGCGAAGTAGAGCAGCCGCGCCTTTTCGGCCTTCGCTGCAGCAAGCAACGCCGGCCAGTCCTCTCGGTCGTCCTTGAACGGCACGCGCACGAGACGCCCGCCGATTCCGTCGACGTGGAAGATGAACGTCGGATAGCCGCCGAGCGACGTAACCACAGTGTCGCCCGGCTCCACGCACAGCCGCACGACGATGCCGAACAGCGCATCGATGCCGCTATCGACCGCGACGTTCTCGATCTTCACGCCGTGGTGCGCGGCAATCCCCGCCTTGAGGTCGTGCTGCTCCGGATCGCCGTACATCCAGCTCGACGCCGCCGCCTTGGCGATGGCCTCGACGACTTTCGGCGACGGCCCGAACACGCTCTCGTTGGCGCCGATCCGCGCACGGAACGACACGCCCCGCTGCCGCTCCAGCGCCTCCGGTCCGACGAACGGCGTCACTGAGGGAAGGTTGTCGATGTGGGGGACGATGCGTGGGGGCATGGGCGGGTTCTGGTTCGAGGAGTAGGGAATTGCGGACCATAGCGGGCACTGCGTAGGGCGGGCAAGCGTAGCGCAGCCCGCCGTGAACAGGCGCCGACATCGGCGGGCTGCGCGTTCCCTTCCGGGTCGCTCCGGCGTAAACGCCGACGCGACGTTCGCTTGCCCGCCCTACGGTTCACTTCACCAAGTTTCCGAACAATTCCCGCGCCCTCTCGATGACGGCGGGTGTCGCGTTCACGATGCCGTCGGCGATCTTCTGGGCGTCCTCGCCGCGCATCGGGCTGAGGTCGAGCGAGGTCTTGGTCGCCTCGGCGATAACTTCGGGGTCCTTCATCGTGATATCGAACGCGCGGCGCAGGGCTTCGATGCGGTCGGCCGGCACGTCGGGCGGCGCAACGATCGCGCGTGCGATGGAGGTCTCGGCCGAAATGAACGTCATCACTTGCCGGTCAAGGTCGTTGGTCGCAAGCTCCAGCAGTAGCGGCACGTCCGCCAGCTCGGGATGCCGCGTCAGGCCGACCTGCACCAGGATGTTGAGCTTCTTCTCGCGGATCCAGTCGGGCTTGGTCGACTTCCACGACGCCCACGAGTTCGAGCCGCGCCCGCTGACCTCGCCGCGCTCCATCGCGATGTTGACCTCACCGCCGCCGGGATAGCCGGTCACGATCTTGAGCTTGGTGCCCGCGACCTTGTTGAGCGCGGTGCCATACAGCACGCCGGCAGTGCCGACGGGCGCGCCAATCACCAGCTCTTGCGTTCGCGTCTGCTCGATCGTGGTGATGCCCGTCGTGTGCCAGGAGTTCACGACGTTCGGCGAGCTCGTCGTGTTGCCGAGCCAGCGAAACTTGCGCGTGTCGAACGTGACGCCCTGCCCGTTCATCGCCTGCGCGGTCATCATGTTCGACATGATCATGTAAAGCGTGGTGCCGTCGCGGGGCGCGACCGCGGCGACGTAGTTGGTCGCGACCACGCCGCCGCCGCCGGGCATGTTGCGCGGGATGAGCTGCGGCTCGCCGGGGATGTGGCGGCCCATGTAGCGGGAAAGCAAACGGCCGCGGAAATCGTAGTCATTGCCCGCCGACGTGCCGATCAGGATGGTGATCGTCTTGCCTTTGAAGAATTCGGCAGGGGACTGGGCAGCGGCGGAGCCCGCAAAGGCCGCGCTGGCACATAGCCCCGCGAGCGCGAGCCTTCCGAACATGCTGGCAGATGTCTTCACGGGCAGCCTCCCAATTTCGTCCCACTCTCGCCCGGACGTCTTCGGCCGGTGTTGCGCGGACACTACCGGCTCGGTTCACGATGCTCAATGCGCCTGAATGCCAGATACACCAACAATGCGACAACATCGGTTGACAGCGCAGGGCGCGCCGCCTTGACTTGAAGCGATCCAAGCAGCGAGGCGCGCCATGACCACCAAGAGCACTCCAACCTTCACCGACATTCTCTACGAGAAGGGCGGCGGTATCGCGACCGTCACGATCAACCGGCCCGATACCTACAACTCCGTTACCCAGCACTCGCTCGAGGAGCTGTCGGCCGCGTTCCGCGACGCAGGCGAGGACGACGAGGTCGGCGTCATCATTTTCACCGGCGCGGGCGAAAAGGCGTTCTGCTCGGGCGGGCACATGCAGTCGATCTCGGAGCGCACCTCCGGCATCAAGCGCAATCATCTGCGCGTGATGGCAGGGCTCGCGCTGCAGATGCGCACCTGCGGCAAGCCGGTGATCGCGGCGGTCAACGGTTTCGCGATCGGCCTGGGCAACGAGCTGCACATGATCTGCGACATCACGATCTCAGCCGAGCACGCCAAGTTCGGGCAGACCGGACCGAAGGTGTCGAGCGTGCCGGTCTGGTCGTGCACGCAGCTTCTGCACCGCACCATCGGCGAGAAACGGGCGCGCGAAATGCTCTACTTCTGCCGCCAGTACACGGCGCAGCAGGCGCTCGGCATGGGTCTCGTCAATCACGTGGTGCCGATGGCTGAACTGATGTCCACCACGCGCGCATGGGCGGAGGAATTGCTCGACAAGAGCCCGCAGTCGCTGCGCATCGCCAAGCTCGTCTTCAACCAGGAGTCCGACCAGAGCCTGTGGGCGGGCATGTTCGCGGGCGGCGAGATGCTGGCCCAGCACGTCGACAGTCCGGAGTTCCTGGAAGGCCCGACCGCATGGCTGGAAAAGCGCAAGCCGAATTTCCGGACCTACCGCAAACGTCGGGTGCCCGTGGCGAAAAAGGGTTAACAACGTGACCTGACGGCACGCGCCGTTCACGTTGTGGCCACACAAAGGCTTGGATAGACTGGCCCGATATCTTATCGGTCACGCAGCCCGATAGCAGGCCCCAGACACTTGGCCCCCGACACCTGGCAAGGACCACAGCCATGCGTTACGACGATCAGGACCGCGAGAGCAAAAACGTCGAGGATCGGCGCAGCGAACGCGGCGGCATGTCCGGCGGCGGAATGCAGATCCCCATGGGCGGCCGCGGTGGTTTCAGCATCACGACGATGCTGATCATCGGCGCGCTCATGCTGCTGTTCGGCCTCAACCCGCTTGATCTATTGACTGGCGGCGGTGGTGGCGGCGTAGACATGTCGCGCGTGCCGCAGATGCCGCAGATGGACGGCGGTCAATCGCGCACCGCGGGGCGTCAGGACATTCCGGGTCTGCCCGGCGGCGGTCAGTCCGCGCCGAGCCAAGGCCAGGACGAGCTCGGCCGCTTCACGCGCCGGGTCCTGGCCGACACCGAGGACGTCTGGAAGCTGGTGTTCCAGCAGGCCGGCCAGAAGTACAAGGAGCCAACGCTGGTGATGTTCACCGGCGCGACGCGCACCGCATGCGGCCAGGGCCTCGCACAGATGGGGCCGTTCTATTGCCCGCTCGATCAGAAGGTCTACGTCGACCTAGAGACGGCTCCACAATTTCGGACGGTGCGATGAGTGGAATCTCTGCCTGACAGCGCGCACGGTTGTGCGTGCGAATCAGGAGCCAGAATGACGAAGCGAACACGCCGGAACCACTCACCGGACTTCAAGGCCAAAGTGGCCCTTGC
>CAMDPA010000089.1 GCA_945903565.1 Devosia equisanguinis
GATCGCAGGCTTGGCGATCATCGCTCAGTCCGGCGTCGCGCTCGCACAGGACTGGCCTGCCAAGCAGCCGGTCAAGGTGATCGTGCCATTTACTGCCGGCAGTTCGACCGACATTTCCGCGCGCGTGGTGTTCGAGCAGGTCGGCAGGCAGGTCGGGCAGACGTTCGTGGTCGAGAACCGGGCTGGTGCCGGCACCCAGATCGGCTCGAGCTTCGTCGCCAAGTCCGATCCGGACGGCTATACGCTGCTCGTCAACTCGACGTCGCACACGGCGGTGCAGGCGACCTACGCCAAGCTCGCCTATCATCCAGCAGATGATTTCGCGGGCATTACGCCGCTGGCCAACCTGCCGCTCGTGATCATCGCGCCGCTCAAATACAAGACCATGGCCGATCTGGTCGCGGCGGGGCGTGCGGGCTCGCTCAACTTTGGTTCGGCGGGCGCGGGCAGCTCCGGGCATTTGTTCTTGGAACGCTTCCGTACCAGCGCCAAGATGAACGCCACGCATGTGCCTTTTCGCGGTACGCCAGAAGGCGTTACCGAGATCATCGCAGACCGGCTCGATTTCTATGTTGCGCCGGTGCTCAACGCCGTACCGTTTGCCCGAGACGGCAAGTTGACGGCTGTCGCCGTGGGTTCGGCGAAGCGGGCGGACTCGATGCCCGAAGTGCCGACAACGGCTGAAGCGGGCGTGGCCAATGCCGACTACGAGTTCTGGGTCGGTGCGCTGGCGCCCGCGAAGACGCCACGCGCAGTCGTTGAGCGCATCAATCGCGAGGTGCTCGCGGCGTTGAAATTGAAGGACGTGTCAGACAAGATCGCTAATCTCGGCGGCGCGCCGATGCCGATGTCGCCGGTGGAGTTCGATGCGTTCCTGCGCAAGGATATCGCACTGCACGTCGAGATCGTGAAGGCGTCGGGGTTCAAGCCGCAGTAAGTGCGGCAGTAGGCTGTAGGCAGTCGGTGCGGTGGGTAGGTTGGCGATGCGGATAATGTCGAAGATGTTGGTGATCGCCGGTGCTGCGCTGGCTCTGGTTGGGCAACCGGCGGCGGCGCAGGATGCGGCGGAGTTCTACAAGGGCAAGACGGTGAAGTTCATCGTCGGCGTGGGCGTCGGTGGTGGGTTCGACGCCTATGCGCGGATGATCGCGCCGCATCTGGGCCGTGTGCTCGAGGCGACGGTCGTGGTGGAGAACCTGCCGGGCGCAGGTGGAATCCTGGCGTTGAACCAGATGATGATCGCACAGCCGGACGGCCTGCGTTTCAAGATCGTCAATGGCACGCCGTCGCTGTTGGCGCAGCTGCTCGAGCAAGACAACATCAAATACGATCTCACGAAGATGCCCCACCTCGCCCTCATCGCGGCGGAGCCGTGGGGCATGCTGGTCAGCCCGACCTCGCCGATCAAGACGCCGCAGGATCTGGTCAAGCCCGGGCTGAAGATCCGCTGGGGCGGCACCGGGCCGACCGGTGGGCCATCAGACGGCGCGTCGATCACGTGTCAGGCGTTGAAGCTCGATTGCCGCGTGGTGCTCGGTTATCGCGGCAGCGCGGAGATCGCGCTCGCGGTGCAGCGCGGGGAGCTCGATGCGCTGTATGTGACCGATGCGTCGCTTGCCACCTATCAGAAGGGCCAGCAAGGGCACGTTGTCGCCATCGCGGCGCGCCAACGCTCCGAGATGCTGCCGCAGGTGCCGACGTTCTATGAGACGCTGAAGCTCGACAAGGAGCAGGAGTGGTGGCTCGACTTCCGCGCCGAGCTCAACGAGTACGGTCGCGTGCTGCTGACGATGCCGGGCATTCCCGCAGACCGGCTCGCCCATCTGCGCGCTTCGATCGCCAAGGTGCTGAACGATCCGGCCGTGATCGCCGAAGGCGCCAAGACGCAGCGCGTGATCGCTTATCGCGACGGCGATACCATGCAGAAACTGGCGCACAAGTTGATCAATTCGCTGACGTCCGAGCGCAAGGCCGAGGTGCGCGAGGTCGTGCTGAAGAAATTCACGAACTGATTGGCTTGAGAGCGGTCAGCCTCAGACGAGCTGCATCTCTTTGAGCGCAACCCAGATCAGGCGCAGCGCTAACAAGGTCATCACCACCTTGAAGCCGGTGCGGAACCAATCCTCGCGCATGCGGCTGAGGGTGTGCTCGCCGTACCAGTTGCCGAGTATGCCGGATGCGATCATCGCGGCGATCAGCGGTACGTAGGCGCCGAGTGTGAAGCCGATCCACAGGAACGCGCCCATCTTGGCGATATGAGTGATCGCCATCAGCGACGACATCGTGGCGACGTGATTGCGCCGGTCGGGGCTGGCGCTGGCGACGAACGGGCCGACGATCGTGCCGGTTGCACTGACGAACACGCCGAGCACGGTCACGCCGAAGCCGAGCAGCGCGAAACGGCCGCGCTCTGGTCCAAAGCGGCCGAGCTGAGGCGCCCAGGTGATCAGCATCACGAACAAGCCGAGGCCGCCCATCAGCAGAGCCGGAGGTAGGCTGATGAAGATGTAACCGCCGAGCGCTGCGCCCGCGATGCAGCCGAGCGTGAACGGCAGCAGCGTCCGCTTCAGCACCCACTCCCACATCGAAAACGAACGCGAGATGCCCGAGCCGAGCTGGATCAGGGTGTGCATGGGGATCAGCACGGCGGGCGGATAGAACGAGGCCATGAGCACGAGCAGCATCAGCCCGCCGGCAGTGCCGGCGACGATGCTGAAATACGATGCGAAGAACGAGGCGACGACCAGCCCGGAGAAGAGCCACGGGCTGGTGTCGGGCGTGCCCAGGAATGCGGTTTCCATGATGGCGCGCCATTGCTCCAGATTGCGGCGAGCGGGGAGTTGCTGCGCTCGGCACTCAGTTGAAATGCTGTTTCAATATGTCTGATCATGCCTAAGCGGGCCCGCGCAAGCGCTAGATCGGCGGATCGTACGGACCAATCCGCGCAGGAGTTGGCAGCGTCACGCCGCTGCGATCAGATCGGAATCGAGGGTGACGCGGACCTTGCGGCCCAGCAGATCGAGCAGGATCGTCACGCGTTGTTCGTCGGTCATCTGCTCGAACAGGCCGAGGCACTCCTCGAAAGCACCGCCCAGCACGCGCACCTTGTCCCCGATCCTGAGACCGACCGGCGGCTGCAGGCGTACATATCCTTCAAGGTCCTGCCGCCGCATCAGCCCTTCGATGATGCCCGTTGGCACCGGCAAGGGGGCGTCACCATGGCCGACGAGGCGCGAGATCCCGATCGTCGAACGGATCGAGAGCCAGCGCTGCCGTTCCATGTCGATTGCCACGAACACGTAGCGCGGGAACAGGGGGGTCGGCACGATATCGACTTTGCGGGCGTGACGGCGCCGCTTCAGATAGCGCGGCAGATAGGCTTCGAAGCCTTGGCGCTGGAGATTGAGCAGGGCGCGGCTTTCCGCTTGCGGCTGGGTATGGGCCACGAACCAGCGGGGCTTGGGTGAAATGTCACTCACTCGATAACCTCTTCAGCTCGATAACTTATGGTGGACACGACCGACGGCGTGAGGATGCGATGTTGGCCGAGTGCCGCGACTGCCGCGGTGAAAGTTCTTGCGCCGTTTTTCACGTCGGTGATGACGATCCCGTCGATCGCGTTCGTGATCCCCTCGAAATCCGGCAGCAGGGGGATGCGGCTTTGCGGCGCTGAAGCAGCACCCGGATCGATGATGCAGACGATCTCGATGCCGGCGTCGGTGGCGCAGATGCGGGCGATGTCGGCGAGATCGCCGTTGCCGGCAAGGCCGACGCGCTGCCATCCCATCGCCTTGGCTTGCGCGAACACATCCCCGCAGGAGGACTTCGCGCGGCGAAAGAAGGTGAGGGACAGGGACAGGGACAGGAATTCTCCTGTCAGCCGCGATTTTTCGGCAAAGCCCTGAGGTGTGAGGTAGTAGCCGTAGCGGTGCGCGGGGGCCTGCGAGACCTTCACCAGCCCCTTCTTGATGCAGCGCTTCAAGTAGATGTTGACGAGACCCAGCGCGATGCCAAGGTCAGCGGCGAGGCCACGCTGCGTGCGGGCGCGACCAGCCTCAACCGCTTCGAGCAGGCCGAGCGTGATGCGCGTGTTCTCGCGCGTGCTGGTATCGGAACTACTCACCGCACTCCACTCGTAACACGCCCTCGAACAAGCAGGGGCTTACCATGTCGTGGTGCTATCGTGTTCATCCCGTGAACGTCAACGCGGCAAGGCGGTTTATCCACAACCTTGGCGGTTGGCGTGGCTGGGGGGCGACAATGACCGAACAGGAATGCACTTCGTGCGGCGGCGCATGGGGTCGGGCCTATGCCGCACGGCTGAGGCGGCGCGCCTTGCCAGTGCCGGGGAACTGGCCGTAAGTGTCGCACCACCTTTGTTGTCGTGCTCGACCGGCATTGCTCAACGTCCGCCATCGGGGCTCGAATGCCGACTTTTTCAGCCAATGCAACGTCCGACCGCTCCGCTGCGATATCCGGGGGCGTGGCAGCGGTAGCGATCGGTTGTCTTCTGATCTTTCCCCGGGCATCGCCGGCGGTACTGGTTGTGCTGGCGGCGCTGGGTGTCATGGCGATCAGACGCTCGCCCGGGATCGAGAATTTGCGGATGCCGCCATTGCCGGTGGTGCTGATACTGGCGCTCGGTCTGTGGGCGACGCTGTCGGCTGCATGGGCGTCTGATCGCAACGAAGCTATTGCCAAGGGGGCTTCACTGCTCGGGTTGACGGCTGCGGTGTGGTGGACCCAGGCAGGGCTGCCTTCGAGCAACACGGGGCTGTTGCGGCATATCGGGGTGATGTTGCTGGTCGCCTTCGGTGCGTGTCTCGCCTTTCTCGCGCTGGAGGAGTTGACGGGGCACGCCTTCAAGCGGTTCGTGTTTCAGACCCTTCCGTTCACGCGGCCGTCTGCCAGGCACGTTGCCGGCACAGGCGATGGGCTGAATATCGCCGGCTACATCACCAATCGAAACATGGCGGTGGCGATGCTGGCGCTTTGGCCGATGCTCTTGATGGTGCGTTCACTCGTTGAACCGCGGCGGCGCGTGATGGTGGCGACCGCTCTGGTCTTGCTGGCGGTCGCGACGTTCGCGGTATCGGCGCATGAGACATCCAGTATAGCGCTCGCGGCATCCGCGCTGGTGTTTGCGATCGCGGTACGCTGGCCGAAGATCGCGCTGGGATTGGTGGCGGCGGGCTGGCTGGTGGCCACACTGCTGGTCGTACCAATGGCGACGTGGGCGGCCAAAAGCGCGAAACTGGACAGCGCGACCTGGCTGCCCAACAGCGCGCGCCACCGCATCGTGTTGTGGGAATACACCGCGCAGCATTACTGGCAGCACCCGATTGCCGGCATCGGGGCGGCATCGACCAGGGTGCTCGACAACCGACGTGGGGTCAACGTCGAGGTGAAGCCCGGTACGCACTACCAATGGCGCTCGGGAACGCACGCCCATAACATCTTCCTGCAGACGTGGTACGAACTCGGCGCGGTCGGCGCGTTGCTGTTGTGCGCGATTGGGTTGGCGTTGGTTTCGGCGATTGCAAAGTTGCCGCGTGACGTCGTGCCATATGCCGCCGCGGCCATGACGGCCGGGGCCGCCATGGGGGGCACGTCGTGGGGCATGTGGCAGGCCTGGTTCATGGCCGGCTTCGCCATCAGCGCCGTGCTGCTGGGTTTTGCCATGCAACTTGAGGCATCGGGCGATCCGTCGGACCGCCGGGAAATCAGCCCGGACCAAGCCCCATCATCTTGAGAACACGCCGGCCGACGAGGCCATATGGATTGGCAATCGTCTCGGCGATTTCGAAGTGGTTGTAGCCATCGCCGACGACCAATTCGTGGGGTTTGCCGGCGGCCTTGAGGGCTGCGGAGAAATCCCGTGCCTGACGCTGGAACTCCGGTGTTTCGTTGGTGCCGTAGCCGACGATCAGGGGCATATTGATCCGGTCGAGATGGCGGATCGCCGATAGTTTCTCGACCATCTCGTCGGTGAAGTTGACGTACTTGGAACGCTTGGAGAGGCGCACCGGCGTCAGGTCGTACATGCCCGAACACAAGAGCGCGCCGGCCAGGATCTTGGCGGGCAGGCCGTATTCTCCGGCCCAGTCGGTGGTGACGACGCAGCCCGACAAATGCCCGCCCGAGGAGTGACCGACGACGTAGACCTTGGCGGGATCAGCGCCGGTCTCGCGTGCGTTCTTGTAAACCCAGGCGACGCCGCGGCGGACCTGATCGATCATCGGGAACAGACTGCCGCCGGCGTTGTCGATGCTGGTGAAGTCGAGTGCCGCGTAATGTGCGCCGGCATTCACGAACATCTCGGCGGGCGTGTGGAAGTTGCCGGAGACACCGTTACGCCATGCGCCGCCATGGACGTAAACCGCAATAGGTGCATTGGCGGCTTTCGTCCGGAACAGGTCGAGGCCTTCGATGTCGGTGGGGCCATACTTGATGCGCTGGGGAGCACCAAGCGCCTCGCGGGCACGCGCGGTCGAGACGTCGCGGCGCGCCTGTACGTGTGCTTGATTGGGGGCGTAAACGCTCTGGTCGTAGGCGTTGTCGAGCTCGGTCTGGTCCATGTCGAGCCAGACGAGCGGACCCTTCTGGTGGGCGGGTTTGGGTGACGTGTCGTTGGACATTGGCGGGCCTCCTGTATCCTGCGCGCATGATACAGCGAGGCTGGGTCCGATTGAAAGCCCGAGCTATCGCTAGACAGCGGGTTCGGCTTACTTCGCGCTGGCCAACGCAGTCTTGCGCAACTCGGTGGCTTCCACCGAATCGACGTGGGACATGCTGGCGCCAGCCTGATAGGCGGCTTCCTTGAAATTGCCGACCGCGAAAAGACGCTTTGCCTTGGCCAGGTGGTAGGCATCGAACCGTCCGCTGGCGAGCAATTGCGCTTCGGTCTCGGTAACTTCGATGGCGACCGGGGGCAGGCCGGCTCCTGCCGGAACGGTAGACTCGACGATGGCGATTGCGGGCGCCAGCGTAGAGGACGCAGGCTGGCCGTTCATGGCGTGTCCGCCGTGGGCGTAAGTAGGGGCCGGTGACGCCATCGTGATGGCTTGCGGCGCTGGCGCTGAAGCAAGGGATCTTGCCGCTGCCGTGACAGCGGGGATGTCGCTCATGACGGCGAGCATCGCGACGCTGCCGCACAGTGCTATTGCGACGGCTGCACCGCCGAGGAGGCCAACCACGACACCGAACTTGGCATTGATAATCGACCCGCCGATGATGGCGCCAGCGAGCGTGATGACGACGGCGAGCAGCGGGTTAAGCGCCTTCGCGGCTTGTGCCAGAGCTTCGTTCACGATGATTTCCTCCCCCATGTACGCATGTACCAGCGCAACCGTCCGCTGTGGCGCGCCGTTGATGCAGTCGGTTAGACTGTTCTCATTGTGACAACTCTGTAGCTAACGGTGAGAGCGGAGTCCACTCGGCCAAACGCGCCAATGCCAGAACAGGCGGGTTGGTGGAATGTTCCGCAGCATGCGTTGCAGCTTGGCCATAGTTTGGGGGCCATAGTTGTGGAGTTGAAACCGTCGGGCGATCAGGGAGAAGCCGCTTCGTGCGCGTGCTGTGGAATGGATTGGCGTTCAGCGCAGGGCTTGGCTGTGTGGCGGCGGCTTGGTTCGGGCGTGCACCGTTCTGGTCGGAAGCGAGGCCTTGGCCGTTGCTGCTCGTGCTGGTCTTCGCGAGTTTTATCGTGGGGCTTTGGTGGGTATTTCGCAGGCGAGAACAGGGCATTCGTAGAGGCGGGTTCGAGCTGGGTGTGGAGTGGGCGGCGGTCTTGGTCGCGGCCTTTTCAGCGGTTGTTGCGCTGGGTGTCGAGGCGCAGTTCCGGCTTGCGAGCTGGCGGGTGACGAACGCGGATCCAGCTGCACTCGAGCGCGTGGGGCGCCATGTGATGACTGGATATCGCGATCCCGCCTTCGTGCGCGGGCTGATCGAGCGGCGTGCCATCGCCGGGATATTCGTTACGCGGCGCAATGTGGGCGAGCGCAGTGTCGAAGCCATCGCAGCGGAGATCGCTGGTTTTCAGGCGATACGCGCGCGGCAAGGGTTGCCGCCGCTGTGGGTGGCGACCGATCAGGAGGGCGGCGGCGTCTCTCGCCTGTCGCCGCCGTTGACGCGGTTACCTGTGCTGGCGGAGACCGTTCGAAGTGCGATGACGGACGCCGCGCGGACCAAGGCTGTCGACGATTATGCTGCCACACATGGTCGAGAGCTTGCGTCGGTGGGCGTCAATCTCAACTTCGCTCCGGTCGTCGATCTGGACCATGGCGTGCGCAATCCTGGTGATGCGTTTTCGCGCATCTGGGAGCGGGCGATTTCGCGCGATCCGGCGATCGTGGCGGACGTCGCCGGGCGCTATTGCGATGGGCTGGCGCGGCACGGCGTTCACTGCACGCTTAAGGATTTCCCAGGGCTCGGGCGGGTGTTCGAGGACACGCACCGCAGCGCCGGCCGGCTCGATGCAAGCGTCGCCGAGCTGGAGGCTAGCGACTGGATACCGTTCCGGCAGGTGATGGGGCGCCCGGGCAACTTCGTGATGGTGGCGCATGTCGTGTTGGGCGGGTTTCACCCGAGCTCGGTTGTCTCGACATCAAGTGAGGTTGTTGGCGGGCTGGTGAGGGAGCGCTGGCACCACGACGGCCCGCTGATCACCGACGATATGTGCATGGGGCCGATCTATTTCGGTTGGGACGGCATTGGCGGCGCGGCGGTGCGTTCGCTGGGGGCGGGTGTGGACATGCTGCTGGTGAGTTGGGACGGCGATCAGGTTTATCGGGTTCTGGCGGCGCTGATCGATGCAGATCGCGGGGGGACTGAGTTCCGCGCAAAGCTCGATGCCAGTGCGGCTCGCCTTGAGCGCGCGCGGGGCGAGATAGTTAAGAGATGAGACGGTCAGGCTGCGCGGCGCTGCGGATGGCAAAGTGCTCAAGGCGCGGTTAAGCTGGCTCGGTGCTCTTGCGCCCTCGATGCCAGCTAAGGTACCCACCCTCTTGTCGGCTCCCTCGTCTTCGCAGTCCGATGCGCCCCAGCGCCCACTGATCGAGCGCCTGCTCGCGCGTGTCGTGGAGGTTGAGCGGGGCGAGATCCCGGCGTTGCTCTATGCCTTCGCCACGTTCTTCGCGGTGCTGACGGCGTACTACATCATCCGCCCGGTGCGCGACGAGATGGCCGTAATGCTTGGCCGCGAAACGCTAGAGCATTTGTTTCTTTATATCTTCGTCGTCATGCTGGCGGCGGTGCCGGCGTTCGGTGCGGTGGTGCGCGATGCGCCGCGGCGGCTGGTGCTGCCTGCCGTCTATGGATTTTTCATTGTTACGCTGCTCGGCTTTTGGCTCGTGCTGGTACGCAACGGGCAGACGCGCTCCGTCGCCCAGGCGTTTTTCATTTGGGCGAGCGTGTTCAACCTATTCATCGTCTCGCTGTTCTGGAGCCTGATGGCGGAGGTATGGCGGAGCGGGCAGGCCAAACGTTTGTTCGGGTTCATCACGGCGGGCGGCAGTTGCGGTGCATTGATGGGGCCGTTCATCGCCCAGGCATTGGTGAAGCAGGTGGGGACAGACACGCTGCTGCTGTTGTCGGCAGCGTTCCTGGGGGTGGCGCTGGTGTTGGCGGTGCGATTGCGCGCGCATCGCGACGATGGCCAGGGAGCCGCCGCGGTGGAGGCGGAGGATACGGCGGCGCGCGCCAGAGATAGCGGCATTCTCGCCGGCGCGATGCTGGTGTGGCGCTCGCCGTACTTGTTCCGTATCGCGTTGTGGGTGCTGCTCGCCAACGTGATCGTTACCTACTTTTATCTCGAGCAGGCGCGCATTGTCGGCGCGACGATCGCTGATCGTGCCGAGCGCGTGCAGTTGTTGTCGCGGATCGATCTGGCCGTCAGCGTTGCGACGATCCTGATGCAGGTGTTCCTGACCGCGCGGGTGATCAAACGCTTCGGCCTGGGGCTGGCGGCTGCCAGTGTGCCGGCGATCTCGATTGCGGGATTTGTCGCGCTGGCGATCGCGCCGGTCATGGGCGTCATTCTCGTGGTCATGGTGGCGGAGCGGGCGGTCGGCTTCGCGCTGGCCAATCCCGCCGCTCGGGTGCTGTGGACCGTGGTCGAGCCGGAGGCCAAATACAAGGCGCAGAACTTCGTCGATACCGTCATCTTCCGCGGCGGCGATGCGGCGTCAGGCTGGGTGTTCGGCGGCCTGTCGAAAGGGCTTGGTTTTGGCGGTGCAGGCATTGCGTGCGTGGCGGTGCCGTTTGCGGTGGTGTGGCTCGTCTTGAGTTTCGTGCTGGCGCGGATGCAGGCCGAGCGTGCGGCGGATCAGGATCGAGATCGATAGGCGGGTGGGCGCTACGGATCAGATCCGCCAAGGCGTGCTTCAACGTGCCAGGCGATGGCGCACAATCACGACATTGTTGTCGAACACATTGAAGGGGTGGCGGAGCTTGACGATCGACCAGTCAAACGCGCCGTCCTCGGCAAACTGCTGCTGCAGGAAGGGTGCCCATTCCGGTAGATCGCTGTGCTTGACGTCCTCGACGATGAACAACCCGCCGGGCGCGAGCTTGTGTAAGGCGTTTTCCATGAAGCAGCGGTTGGCATGGAATTCGTGCATACCGTCATCGATGATCACGTCGAACGGCGCGGCCAGCGGAGCATTGCTCCACATCCGCGCGATTGCGGCAGGGTCGGTCTGGTCGCATAGGTAGCACTGAATTCGGTCTTCGCTGAGCAGCGCGGCTGGATCGATGTCGGCAGCAAAAATCTGCGCTTGGGGCAGGTAGTCGCGCCAGCCGCGCAATGAGGCACCGGGCGTTCCAGCGCTTCCCATGTTGGCAGGCAAGGCCGGATCGATCGAACCGATGCCGAGCTCGAACAGCCGCGTCGTCATCGCCTGGCGGGTCTCGAGCAGCGGACCGTAAAGCAGCGTGTAGTTGTGCCGGTACAGCGCCTTGTCGCTGCCGTGGCGCGACATGGTGGAGCAAAGCGTGGTCGGGGTCAGGCCGGTTGTCGGGCGGTAGAGGGGTGACGACAGCAGCGCGTGCCCGATATCCCAGGTGCCCGTGGCCTCGACCAGCGGCTTGGCCGATCGCCAAGGCAGCGCCAGCTCGATAGCGGAGACGAGCACGTAGCTCGCCTTTCTGGAGAGGTACTTGTTTGCGAGCTTGTAGGCCTTCCACAGGACGCGGTCGAATGAGAGCATGAGGCGGTCCTTGGCGGCTGCAGCCGGGGATCTGAGATCGAGCGCAAGACCTGAGTACTGCGAATGGTAGGGTTGCGAAAGCTGATCTCGATGCCCCGTTCCGTTTTCGATCCGACGGCACTAGACTTTACCCGCAAGGTCCAAGTGAAATGCCTTTTCAGAAGTGAAGCGCGAGGAGCAAACGCCGATGTCCGAGAAGAAGTACAAGTTCATCAAGATCGAGAAGAACGACGGGATCACATGGCTCACGTTGAACCGGCCCGAGAAACGCAACGCCATGAGCCCCGCGCTGCACGAGGAGATGGACCACGCCCTGTTCGAGCTCGAGGACGATCCCGATACCAAGGTCGTCATCCTCAAGGGCGCGGGCGGCAACTTCTCAGCCGGTCAGGACCTCAAGGAGTTCTTCCGCGAGAACGAGGGCAAGCCGCGCTCGGGCCGCAAGGCGCGCGAGGAGGCCAACCGCTGGCGCTGGGAACGGCTCTACAACTACGACAAGCCGACGATCTGCATGATCGAGGGCTACTGTGTCGGCGGAGCGTTCATGCAGTTGCTGGCGACCGATTTCGTGGTCGCGGCCGAGAACGCAACGTTCTCGCTGTCGGAAGTGAACTGGGGCATTCTGCCGGGAGCGCTGGTTTCGAAGGTGGTGGCCGATGCCGTGCTCTATCGTCATGCGCTCTGGTATGCCTGCCTCGGCGAGCCATTCGACGGCAAGGAGGCGGCCCGCGTCGGATTCATCAATCTGGCGGTACCGCATGACCGTTTGGTCGAGGAGACCGAGACGTTGGCCAGGAAGCTGATGGCCAAGAGCCCGCGTGTATTGCGGGCCACGAAGCAGGCGATCCGCCATGTCCGCACGATGGACTTCGGTCAGGCCTATGACTACCTCGCCGAGAAGGGCAAGGCGATCAAGGTCGGCGATCAGGAAAAGTCCTACGAGACGGGCCTGTCGCAGTTCCTCGACAAGAAGAGTTACAAGCCAGTGTTTGCGCCGTTCAAGACCGGCACGCTGCTGACGGATGAAACGAAGAAGAAGTAGGTTTCAGGTGTTAGGGATCAGGTTTCAGGGAGTGGGGCTCCGGGATTTTCCCTGAAACCTGCCCCCTGAAACCTGAAACCTTTTCTGGAGGTTGCGCACATGTCCGGTCCCCTCAGCGGCATCAAGGTCGTCGAGCTGTCGACCATGATCACGGCGTCGTCGGCGGGCATGATGCTGGCCGACATGGGGGCCGACGTCGTCAAGGTCGAGAACCCGAACGGGGGCGATCCGTTTCGAAGCTTTGGGCCGAGCCGGGACTACAGCGCACACTTCTGCTCGTACAATCGCAATAAGCGCAGCGTTGCACTTGATTTGAGATCGGAGCCGGGCAAGCAGGCGTTGAGCGTGCTGTTGGCCCGGGGCGACGTGTTGCTGGAGAATTTCCGGCCTGGCGTGCTCGACCGGCTCGGCTTTGATGCAGCGAAGCTCCAAGAGATCAATCCGCGTCTGATCCATTGCTCGATCACCGGCTTCGGGCCGGATGGCCCCTACGCGCAGAGGCCATCCTACAACGCCGTCGCACAAGCACTCGTGGGTATGTCGAGCTTGTTCGTCGAACCCGCGAACCCGCGGATCACCGGGCCGACGATCTCCGACAATGTCTGCGGCGCCTACGCCGCGACCGGGATCCTGGCGGCGTTGGTGGAGAGAGGGAGCACCGGCAAGGCAAGGCGCGTCGAGATCAATATGATCGATGCGACGCTGGCATTGATGCCCGATCCGTTCGGTTATCACGAGTTCCTCGGTGTCGTTTCCGACCCCTACACGAGCGCCAGGAATTCGCAGTCGTATGCCTACACCTGCGGCGACGGGCTGCTGTTGTGCATCCACTTGTCCTCGCAGCCGCAATTCTGGGAATCATTCATCAAGGTGTTCGAACTCGACGCGTTCGCCAGGGATCCGCGGGTGGCGACTCGGATGCTGCGAATCGAGAACTATGATTTGATCTCGCAGGTGGCTGGCGCGCTGATCGCACGGCAACCTCGCGAACATTGGATGCGACTGCTGGAAGACGGGGACATTCCCTTTGCGCCGATCCTCGATGTGACCGAGGTGCCTGATGACGCGCAGGTGCGGCATCTGGGGTCGTTCCAAGTGCTGGAGCACCCAGTCAAGGGGAAGTTGCGCACGATCATGCGGCCGATCTGGCTGGATGGATCGCGTGCGGATCAGCCGATGCGGCCACCGCCGATGCTTGGGGAGCATACGGAGGAAGTGTTGCGCGAGCTGGGGCTCGGGTCTTGCGGCAAGAGCGAGCCGGCGTAGCGTGGAAATCTCGAGTAGGGGCTGTGTGGCAATTGGGTTTGTCGTGCGGCGTTGATCGCCGCCGCCCTCGATTGCCTCGCGCCTGCCTGTTTCTCATGATGGGGATAGGCGCTGAAGTGTGACGGCGAGGGAAGGCCTGACGACATGCAGAACGGTCACCGCAATGCGATG
Source organism: Devosia equisanguinis (assembly GCA_945903565.1). Classification (GTDB taxonomy): domain Bacteria; phylum Pseudomonadota; class Alphaproteobacteria; order Rhizobiales; family Hyphomicrobiaceae; genus CAMDPA01. Next base: position 13,687 of record CAMDPA010000089.1, read on the forward strand.
TTCGGTGAAGACCTCACGATCAAGGGCGAGATCCGCAATGGCGGCACCGTCGAGGTCCGCGGCATGGTCGTCGGTTCGATCGCGGCAGAGCGGGTGATTATTCATCCGGGTGGGCGGCTGCTTGGCATTACGAAGGCCGACGGTGCCGAGGTGCATGGCCTCATGCAGGGTAACGTCGCGGTCAAGCAGCTGCTGAGCATCGGCAGCGCTGGTGTGGTCCGGGGCGACGTACGCTACGGCCAGATTGCGATGGCGAACGGCGGAGAGCTCACCGCCGAGCTGCGCAACATTCCCCCTGGTCTTTCGGGCGATTTCGAGGTCGTCGTCCGCCGGGGCCGAACGGTTGCGATCACGGTCTCGGATATTTCGGCTTACGATCCCGATGATGCCGCGGGCGACCTTATGTTCACTGTTGCCAGCCCGGTGAACGGATACGTCGCCAGGCATGGCGCGGTTAGGGCTGCGATTGACCGGTTTACCCAGGCCGAGCTGCTGGCTGGGCGTATTCTGTTCGCGCACGACGGCGGCGGCGCGCCACAAGCGAGTTTCGCCGTGGTCGTGACCGACAAGGCGGGCGCGTCGTCCGGTGCCCCCAGGACGGTGCAAGTTACTGTGGTTTGAGCCGGGGCGATTGCCGCGGTGGTGTCGAGTTCGACGGTCCCATCAATTCCTGCTCGAGAACCCTGATCATCCTGCGGGTGATGCAGGGTTTTTTGGTCGTTTGACGGGTTCTCGATGCCTGGCCCTAACGCAAATCGGCTCTGAACGAAAATCCCCGCGCCGCGGTGTGCGGCACGGGGATCGGAGCTCTCGGAAAAGTCGGACGCTTCAGGATCAATCGCCCTGGAACGCTTCCTCGCGCTTGTTGCGGATGTTGGGCAGGATCGCGATCACCAGCACCAGCACCGATAGGAACAGCAGGCTACCGCTCAACGGGCGTTCGACGAACGCCATCAAGCTGCCGCGCGAGATGACGAGCGCTTGCCGCAGCTTCTCCTCCATCAGGCGGCCCAGCACGAAGCCGAGCAGCAATGGTGCCGGCTCCAGACCGAACTTGATCAGGAAGTAGCCGAACAGACCGAACACCGCGACCATGAACACGTCGATCGGGGCATTGTTGATCGAGTAGATACCGATGCAGCAGAACAGGATGATCGACGGGAACATCAACCGGTAGGGCACCTTGAGCAGGCGGACCCACAAGCCGACCAGCGGCAGGTTGATGATCAGCAGCATCAAATTGCCCAACCACATCGAGGCGATCAAGCCCCAGAAGAGCTGCGGCTGCTTGGAGACGATCTGCGGGCCGGGAACGATGCCGTGAATGGTCA
>CAMDPA010000090.1 GCA_945903565.1 Devosia equisanguinis
CGGGGTGCGCATAACCTCACTTCCAGCGACGCCTGAGAAGGTGCTGGAAGCCCTGCGCGACAAGCGCACGAGGGATGAAGCGCGGCGAGCGGTTGCGGCGGAGTGACGCGAAGGGGCGCCGGAGATCGTGGCTTTCGGGGCCTCTTAACACTGATGGCAGAAGACGGGACACCGGCAGCGCCGCACTGATGCGGTTCGTGCAGTATTCCGGGGGAAATCCGAGCCGCGCCAGCGCGCCGCTCAAACGCAATAGAGATGGAGTATTCGTAGATGAAAGTTGCAGCGAAGTCCGTTGCCGCAATCGCGGGTGTCTTGGCGATGACGCCGGCCGTTCATGCCCAGGAGACGCATCCCAGCCACCAGATCACCATGATCGTGCCGTTCGCGGCGGGTGGCCCCAGCGACGTGATCGCCCGTATCCTCGGCGAGACGATGGCCAAGCATCTCAAGCAGTCGATCGTAATCGAGAATGTCGCCGGGGCCGGCGGCACCACCGGCAGCGCGCGCGTCGCCGCCGCTAAGCCGGACGGCTACACGCTGTTGGCGGGCAGCATGGGCAGCCATGTCGCCGCGCCCGTGCTCTACTCCAACCTAAAATACGACTCGCGCAAGGACTTCGAGCCGATCGCGCTCACCGTGCATGCACCCGCCGTGGTGGTCGCGCGCAAGACCATGCCGGCCACGAACCTCAAGGAATTCATCGCCTATCTCAAGGCCAACAGCGGCAAGGTCAGCCAGGGCCACGGCGGCGTCGGCGCGTCCTCGCACATGGCCTGCCTCCTCTTCAATGCGGAGGCCGGCGCGAAGGTCAACGTCGTGTCGTATCGCGGCAGCGGCCCAGCTTTGAACGACGTCGTCGCGGGCCAGATCGATTACGTCTGTGATCAGACCATGGGTATGACCGAGCAGATCAAGGCCGGCACCGTAAAGGCATTCGCTATCGCTTCCGCCGAGCGTTCGCCGGTATTGCCGAGCGTGCCAACCGCCAAGGAAGGCGGCCTGCCGCGCTACGACCTCAGCATCTGGAGTGCGATTTTCGCACCGAAGGGCACACCGGACGCGGTCGTCAAGGCGCTGAACTCCGCCGTCGACAAGACGCTGGACGACAAGTCGGTGAACGATCGCTTGATGGCGCTCGGCGGCACCGCGGCACCCAAGAAGGAGCGCTCGCCGAAGTATCTGGCGGATCTCGTGTCGAAGGAAACCGTGCGCTGGGAGCCAATCCTCAAGACAGCGGTGGCCGCAGCCGCCAGCGCGCCTGAGCAGAAGAAATAAGCACTCCGTCGAGGGTGTAAGCGGGGCCCGGCGGCCAGATTGCCGGGCCCTTCGTTTGTCGATTGGAGAGATGACATGAGCAACAAACCTGTACGCGCTGCCGTGGTCGGTATTGGCTGGTGGTCGGACGTTTTGGCGGATGCCGTCAAACGCGGCTCGAGCATCGAGATTGTGACGTGCTTCACGCGCTCCGAGGACAAGCGAAAGGTGTTCGCGGCCAAGTATGGTTGCGGGATGTCGGCCAGCTACGATGAAATCCTCAAGGATCCCACGATCGAAGCGATCATTAACACGACGCCCAATAACGTTCATCTTGAGACCACGGCGCAGGCAGCCAACGCCGGCAAGCACGTGTTCCTCGATAAGCCGATTGCCAACACGGTGGCTGAGGGCATGGAGATAGCGCGTGTCTGTGAGAAGGCCGGTGTCGTTCTGGCGCTCGGTTATCAGCGCCGCCGCGAAAGTCACTTCCGCTGGATCAAGAACGAGATCGATGCCGGCCGGTTCGGCAAGCTGGTGCAGGCCGAGGGCAACATCTCGCGCGATCGGCTCGGCAAGATCGATTTGTCGTCGTGGCGCTATCAGGCCGAAGGCATGCCCGGCGGCGTGATGCTGCAGATCGGCCTGCACTATGTTGATGTGCTCGAATACCTTATGGGTCCGGTAAGGCGCGTGTCGGGCGCATCGGCGCAGCTCGTGCTGCCGGGCGATAACCCGGACGTTGCCAGCATGATCCTCGAGCACGAGTCCGGTGCGATCTCGAACCTGACGGCGTCGTATGCTTCGGCGTCCGAGTACTACATGATGAACGTGTACGGAAAGACGGCGAGCGCCTACTACGATCTGTTCGGCGGGCTCCGGCATCTGAAGCAGGGCGATACCAAGGCGACGGCGATCGCATGTGAGAACAACGACACAATCCGCGAGGAAGTCGACGAGTGGGCGGCCTGCATCCGAAACAAGACAAAACCGGAGACCGATGGCTTCTGGGGCGCGCGCAATCTCGCGGTCGTGAAGGCCGGTGTACGCTCGGCACGCGAAGGCCGCGCGATCGACGTCGCGGAGATCATGAAAAGCGGGGAGTAGGCTTTGCGCATCGATATCGGCGAGATCTCGCTCAACGTGGAGGAGCGCGGAACGGGGCCCGCATTCATCTTCATTCCTGGTCTCGTGGGGCTCCTCAATGCGTGGGAATTCCAGCTCGCGCATTTTTCCAAACGTTTCCGGTGCATCGCGTTCGATCATCGCGGCACTGGCGACAGCGATAAGCCGCTCCAAACCGCCACCAGCAGCAGCTATTCGACCGACGCGATCGCACGTGACGTGATCGCTCTGATGAATTCGCTCGGCATCGACAAAGCGCACGTAGCGGGAACCTCGACGGGCGGCTGCATCCTGCAGAACCTTGCGATCGATCACCCCGACCGGCTCGGGACGTGCGTGTTCTCCAACACCTGGGTGAAGGCGGACGAGTACATCACTCGCGTGCAGATGACGCGGAAGCGCATCGCGTTGGCCTACGGGCCGGAGGAGTACGTGAAGGTCTCCTCGCTGTTCACCAATGGCGCGATGCAATTCCGCTACGACCTCGACAAGGTGATGGAGCTTGAAGCGCGCGCGCTGAAAACCGTCGCGCCGGTCGAGGTGCTTGCTGGCCGCCTAGATATGACTATGGCACATGATCGCGTTGCCGACCTGCACAAGATCAAGAACCCATCGCTGATCGTCGGCACGCGTGACGACGCCACGGTGCCGTTCTATCAGTCGGAAGACTTGCACAAGGCTATCGCCGGTTCAAAGCTGGTGATTGTCGAGGAAGGCGGTCACTACTCCTATCGGCGTCATTGGCAGGATTGGAATGCCATCGTCGATGCATTTCTAGCCGACAAGGGAATCTGAAAATGCCGCTTGCCCCGCTCGGATCTACCGATCTCGCTTTGCTGATCCTGCGCGTGGTTTTCGCGGCATGTGTGTTCAAGCATGGTTGGGGAAAAGTTCATCATATCGAGGATCTCGATACCTTCTGGAAGGTGCCCGTACCCGTTGCCTGGGTGGTCGCCGCTATACAGATCCTTGGTGCGTTTGCTCTGGCGCTCGGTTTGCTCATGGTGCCGTTCGCGATCGCGCTCGCCGTTGTGCATGCGGTTGCGACCTGGAAGCTGATCACCATGGCCAACGAGCCGTTCGTCGCGCCATCGCGGCATAGCTGGTCGATCGGCCTGCTCTATACGTTAATCCCGCTGGTGCTCGCGATCTCCGGTCCGGGGCGCTATTCGCTCGACTATTCGATGCTTTTGAGGAACTGACACATGACGACGACATCCGGCGCCGAACCGGCACGTGCCCGCGCGCGCGCCATCGCCAAGGCCGGCGGCATCGACAAGGCGATCGCCAGTGGGGCGCTCACGAAGCTGATCGACACCACGTTATCGGAGGCGCTCGTTCTCGGCCTGCTGAAGCAGGGCGTCTCGAAGTATCTCGCGATCTTCGGCCACGGTTCCACCGATCTCGGCGAAGTCCTGCGCATCTACGAGGCCGAGGGAGTGACGCGCACCTTCAATTGCCGCAACGAGGTGGCGATGGCGCATGCCGCGACCGCGCTGCGCTGGCAGTACGGCGAAACACCAGCTGTGATCACGTCGATCGGGCCGGGCGCGATGCAGGCTTATGCCGGCGCGCTGGCGGCAGCCTCAAACGGCATCGGCGTCTATCACATCTATGGTGACGAGACGACGTTCGGCGAAGGCTACAACATGCAGCAGGTGCCGAAGGAGGAGCAGGGCCTGTTCGGTCAGATGACCGCGATCCTCGGCCGCTCCTATACGCTGCATACGCCCGAAGCGATCCGCGATGCACTCCGGCGTGGCGCGATGACGGTCTATCATCCCTATCGCGCGATGCCGTTCTTCATGCTGCTACCGCTCAACACGCAGCCGGCACGCTTGACGCTCAATCTCGCGGCACTGCCGGAGCGCCCCAACTTGCCGGTGATGGCACCTGCCGACGACGACGACATCGACGAGGCCACACGCCATATCACGGAGGCGAAGTCGATCGCGATCAAGGCGGGCGGCGGCACGCGCGGGCACGACAAGGCCGTGCGCCGTTTGGCGGAAGCAGCGGGTGCAGCAGTGGTCTTGTCGCCGGGATCGACGGGCGTTCTCCCCGATGCGCACGCACAAAACATGCATGTCGGCGGGTCGAAAGGTTCGATCAGCGGCAACTTCGCGGCGAGCAATGCCGAGCTGCTGATCGTGATCGGCTCGCGCGGGGTGTGCCAAGCGGACTGCTCCGGCATAGGCTACAAGAAGGCCGCGCGCGTCATCAACATCAACGGCGATCTCGCCGACGCCACCCACTACAACCGCACGCTGGCGCTGACGGGCGATATAACCGCGGTGGTGGAGCGCCTTGCGATGAAGCTCGAGGCGATGGGCGGTGCGGCACGCTCGGCCAAGGCCGCGTGGCTCGAAGCGTGTGCGGCAAAGAAGAAGGAATGGTCCAAGTACAAGACCGCCCGATTTGCCGCAGCGCCAATGGCAGACGAGGTATGGCGGCGGCCCGCGCTTGGACAACCTGCCGCGATCAAGGTTGTCGCCGACTTCGCCAGGAAAATCGGTGCGGCTAAGTTCTTCGATGCGGGCGACGTGCAGGCGAACGGCTTCCAGATCGTGGAGGACGACCGCACGGGCGACACCTTCACCGAATCCGGTGCGTCCTACATGGGCTTCGCCGCGAGCGGACTGTTGGCGTCTGGATTGGCCGACAAACCGCGGTACACGATCGCCTTCTGCGGCGACGGCAGCTTCATGATGAACCCGCAGATCCTGATCGACGGTGTCGAGCACGGCGTAAAAGGCATGATCGTGATCTTCGACAACCGTCGCATGGCGGCGATAACAGGCCTGCAGATGGCGCAGTATGGCGCGGGCTTCAAGACCAACGACGGCGTCGCGGTCGACTATGTGCAGCTCGCCGGTTCTGTGTCGGGCGTGCATGCGGTTCACGCGGGCTACACGATGGAGACCTTGAAGGCAGCGCTGGATGAGGCGCAAAAGCACAAAGGTCTGTCGGTGGTTCATGTTCCCGTTTACAGCGGTGAAAACGAGCTGGGCGGCCTCGGCGCCTGGGGCCAGTGGAACGTCGGTAACTGGTGCGCGGACGTTCAGAAGGCATGGACCGAGCAGGATTTGTGATAGGCAAATCCCCTCTCCCCGCACTGCGCGGAGAGGGTTAGGGTGAAAGGCAGCCGCTTGCGCGGCGTGGCATGCGTTGCCGCCCCTCACCCCGACCCTCTCCCCGTCGCGCGACGGGCACGACGGGGAGAGGGAGAAAACCAATGACCAAGAAACCCGTCGGCTTCGCGCACGGCCTCACCAACTACGGCGATCTCGATTTCTCGCTCTATCTGCGGCGCTCGTTCGCGCGCTCGATGGGGTATTCGAAGGAGATGCTGGCAAAGCCCGTGATCGGCATCGCCTACACGGGTTCGGGCTTCAACAACTGCCACCGCCATTTCCCCGAGCTGCTCGAAGCAGTGAAGCGCGGCGTGCTGGGCGCAGGAGCGCTACCGGTCGAATTCCCAACGATCTCGCTCGGCGAGGTCTTCCTGGCGCCGACCAGTCTCAAGTTCCGCAACCTCATGTCGATCGACACCGAGGAGATGATCCGCGCGCAGCCGATGGATGCCGTCGTGCTGATGGGCGGTTGTGACAAGACCGTGCCGGCGCAGCTCATGGGCGCGGTGTCGGCCAATCGCCCCGCGATCCAGCTCATCGGCGGTCCCATGATGACCGGCCGCTACAAGGGCGAGAAGCTGGGTGCGTGCACGGATTGCCGCCGGTTCTGGGCGAAGTACCGCGCGGGCGAGGTGTCCGACACCGAGATCGGCGAGGTCGAAGGCCAGCTGGCGGTGACGGCTGGAAGTTGCGCTGTGATGGGCACGGCCTCGACGATGGCCTGCATCGCCGAAGCGCTCGGGATGACGCTGCCGGGCACAGCGGCGATCCCCGCAGTTCACGCCGACCGTCTGCGCGCCGCCGAAGCAACCGGTGTCGCAGCAGTGCGGTTGGCGACGAGCGGTCTGACGCCCGACAAGATCGTAACGAAACAGTCCGTCGAGAATGCGATCCGCGTGCTGATGGCAATCGGCGGCTCGACGAATGCCGTGATCCACCTGACCGCGATTGCCGGCCGTGCGGGCATCGACGTTTCGCTGAAACGGCTCAACGAGCTATCGGATACGACGCCGGTGCTGGTCAACCTCAAGCCGGTCGGCAATGGCTACATGGAGGATTTCCATTCGGCCGGCGGCATGGGCGCACTGATGCGCGAGATCAAGGACCTGCTCTACCTCGACGCCATGACGGTAACCGGCGAGACGCTCGGTGAGCGTCTTGCGGGAGAGAAGGCTGCCTGGGTCGATCGCACGATCATTTCCGAGCGCGCCAAGCCGCTCGAGCCTGAAGGCGGCCTCGTCGCGCTGTACGGTAACCTCGCGCCGGGCGGCGCAATCCTCAAGCGTTCGGCCGCGGACCAGCGTCTGTTCGAGCACGAAGGCCGCGCGGTGGTATTCTCGTCGCTCGCCGATCTTGCCGCGCGCATCGATGATCCTAAGCTTGACGTGACCGCGGACGACATTCTCGTCCTGCAAAACGCCGGGCCGAACGCACCGGAATGCATGCCGGAGGCCGGCTATCTGCCGATCCCAAAAAAGCTCGCGCAGAAGGGCGTCAAGGACATGGTGCGCATTTCCGATGCGCGCATGAGCGGCACCGCCTACGGCACCATCGTGCTGCACATTACGCCGGACTCTGCGTCCGGCGGCCCCTTGGCGCTGGTGCGCAACGGCGACCGCATCAAGCTGTCGATCCAGAGGCGAACGATCGATCTTCTGGTGGATGAAGCCGAGTTGGCCAAGCGCCGTGCCGAGCCGAGACAGACATTCGAAGTACCCAAGCGCGGTTATGGCAAGTTGTTCGCAGACGAAATTACCGGCGCGGACCTGGGCTGCGATTTCCGCTTCCTGCGGGCGACGCCTTGATAGCGTAGGCTGGGTCAAGCGGAGCGCGACCCAGCAATCCACGTGGTGCATTGAATTGTCGGGTCTCGTGCCTCGACCCGACCTACGAATCTCACGCCCGTTAAACCAACTCAACCGTCAGCGGATTGTACGCGTACAGCCAATTGTTGCGGTCCTCGCCCTCGTCGCGCTTTGAGAAGGCCGCGCGCATCTCCGCGACCGACGGCAGATGGAACAGCCGCCGGTTGAACGTCGAAACCTCCACCACGCGCGCCGTCCGCTCCACGCGATTGCGCTGATAAAGATCCAATGCCTCGGGCACCGACGACTTCATCAGCAGCGCGCGCGTGAGCACCGCGCCGTCCTCGATCGCCATCGCAGCACCTTGCGCAAGGTAGGGCAGCGTCGGATGCGCCGCGTCGCCCATGATCGTGACGCGTTGCGTGCTCCAATTCCTGATCGGTGCGCGGTTATGCAACGACCAGCGGTAGCAGCCATCGTCGTCCGCCGCGTCGACGATCGCCTGGATCGCGGGATGCCAGCCGACCAGATCCGCCCGCAGCCGTTCCTTCGGGAATTTCTTGGTCCAGGATTCTTCCGAAACCTCTTCGGTCTCGATGCAGCCGACGAAGTTCAACAGTGCGCCACCGCGCAGGTAGTAGCAAACGCAGTGCCCGCCCGGCCCCATGAACACGGACATTACGTGCTCCAGATGCGGCTTGCGCACCTTTTCGATCGGCACCGTGATGCGCCACGCCCCATCGCCCGTATAGGTCGCCGGCATCGAGCCGAGAAACTGCGCGCGCACCACCGACTTGAGGCCGTCTGCACCGACCAGCACGTCGCCCTTTGCGCTGGTGCCGTCCGCAAAGAACAGCTCCACCCCGTCGTCGTTCTCGGTGAAACGCAGGGCGCGCTTGTTGAGGTTCACGACGTTAGGCTTCAGCGACATGGCTTTCGCCGCCAGCATTTCGTGCAAGTCCGCACGATGCAACTGGTTATAGGGCTGGCCGTGCATGCGCTCGTGATCGGCGGCCAGATTGAAGCGCTGCAGCTCCTCGCCCGTGTCGTGCAGGCGGAACACGTAGGCGCCGGGACGCACGCCCGCCGCCATGATCTGGTCGCGCAGGCCCAGGTCCGAGAGCACATGCATGGCGTTTGCGCTGATCTGGATACCCGCGCCGACTTCCGCGAGCTGTGGCGCCTGCTCGTAGATCTCGACGTCGAAACCGGCCTTCAGCAGGCACGACGCGGCCGTCAACCCGCCCAGCCCCGCGCCGGCGATGATGATCTTGCGTTTCGCCATTCTCAGTGCCTCTTGTCCCGTTGTTCCAGCCGCGATTGGGCCGCTTGCCGCGATTAGGTCCGCGACGCATTTTCTCGCTCAAGATGCGGCTTCGATGCCAGCTTTGCAAGGCGACCCAAACGCCACTCAAGCCATGGCGCCCAACCGCCCATAGGCCTCGCGAATGCCAGCCGTCACGTGCGAGATCGTGAACCCGCTCAGTACCCGCTCGCGCGCGCAAGCGCCCATCCGTGCGCGCAAGGCTGCATCGCCCGCCAGCCTCGCCAAGGCATCGGCCAATGCCACCGGATCGGCGGGCGGCACGATCAGCCCGTCGATGTCGCGCCGCACGACATGGCGGCAGCCCGGCACATCGGTGACGATCAGTGGCCGCGCACTGGCGGCGGCTTCAAGTACGCTGCGCGGCAGGCCTTCGCGTGTGATCGCGGGCAACACGGCGATATCTGATCGCGCCCACACGTCTCGAATGTCGGAGACATGGCCGTGCCATGTCACGCCGCCCTGCCGCGTCCAGCCCTCGATCTCGGCGCGCGGTACACCCTCGGGATTGTCGTCGTCGGTCTTCCCATACAGCGAGACCTCCAATGGAATACCCCGAGCAGCCAGCATCCGCTGCGCCTCCACGAGAACGTCGACACCCTTCGAACGGATCATGCGGCCGACGAACGCGGCCACGGGAACCGGATTGCCCGGCAACGGTTGTGCTGGAAACTCCGTCTCGTCGATGCCCGCGCCGCCAAGAATGGTGAGGCGCTCGCCCGGGTTCGCGCCGCCGTCGCGCAGGAATGCAACATCGTCGGGGTTCTCCGCCAGTAGCCAGGAGCCTTGTCGCTGCAATGTCCCCGCCAGCACGCGCAGAGCCAACGGCCTGATCAGCCGCGCCGCACGACCCTCCGAGATTCCGACAAATCCGAGCCCGGTCAGATGCAGCACCGTATGCGGCACCGGCGCTATCCGTGTCGCCAAGCTCGCGACCACCAGCATCTGCATCGCGATCGCGTGGACAACATCCGGACGCTCTGCCGCGATCAGCCGCGACAACCGGCGCACCACGTCGGCTTGCGCCAACGGCCGCAACGACGACCGGCGAAAATCGAAATCGACAGTCCGGCAGCCGAGCGCCTCGATCTCGCCCATTCGGCCCGACGAGCGCGCCACCACGACAACCTCGTCCGCAAGCTCGACGAGCGTGCGCATCAAGGGCTTGAAATGCGACAGCGCGAACCAGTCCTCGGTGATGCAAACGAGGATTTTCTTGTAGCGGCGGGGCACGATGGGTGCGTTCTGCTGTTTGTGATGACAAGCGCAGCATACGACACTGCGGGCGGGTCCCTATAGCATACACACAGCGCCGTTGGTCGAGTTCCCCACGCGCCTCACGTCTGGGTCGGATAAGGCGGTGTCAGCCGGCCATAGCCCCGCTGCCTCATGATCGGAAGCACCTGCGCCCCGAACCGCTCGATACCCTCGATGAAGTCAGGAAATATCAGCAGGAAGCCATCGAGATCGCCGTCGACCGCCAGCTCTTCCAGCATGTCGGCTACCCGTTCGGGGCCGCCGACATAGGGAACGCCCGCGTAGAACAGGCGCATATCCGCGGACTCGAAGCGCTGCTTGTACCGGTCTCCGCGTGCGCCCGGCTTCTTGTCGCGTGCCCGCAGCTCGTAGATGTTTCGGATCGCTTCTTGATCGGCGCCCGCCGCGTAGTGGGCCAGTAGACGTTCTGCATCAGCATCCGTATCGCCCTGGATCATCATGATGAGCGTATGGGTGCGGATCTTCTTCCCGCGCGCGTCGGCGACTTCCTTCATGCGACGGCTGAGCTGCATCTGATGTTCGCGTGAGAGGCCACCGAACAGGCCGTCGGTGCAATGCTCCGCCACGAACTGGAAGCCGCGCTCCGACGACGTGGCGCAGGTGATGTCCATCTGCCCGGCGATTGGCTTCGGATAGGCGATGCAATTATCCAGCTCGAAATACCGGCCCTTGAATGTGGTGCTCGCTTCGGCCCATAGCCGCTTGACGATGGAGGTCCACTCATCCGTGTACTCGTACCGAAAGTCCTCGAAGTTCTCGGGATACAGTCCCATCTGGGCGTATTCGCCCTTGTTTCCTGCGCTGACGATATTGAGCCCCATACGCCCTTGGGCCACGTCGTCCATTGTCGCCGCCATTTTTGCGAGCACGGCAGGATGGATGAGCGCGGGCGCAACGGAAGCGATCAATCGCAGCGACGGCACCGCGCCTGCCAGGCCCGTCATCAGGATGGTGGATTCGATCGCGTACTTCCAGAACTCGACCTCGCCGCCGAAGCCGCGCCACTTGGCCATTGAGAACAGGTAGCTAAAGCCTGTCCGCTCCGCGAGCTGGCCGATACGCCGGTTGTAGTCGAACGTAGGTACGAACTGGGGCGACGTCTTGGAGATGACCCAGCCGTTGTTCGTCACCGGCAGGAAGACGCCGAAATCCACATCGCGGCCCATGTGCCAATCCCCCTTGTGCGACAATCGAGTCGCCGCAAGCAGAGATCAGCTCCAAGCCCCCGTCAATCCCTGAACGAGCGCGCCATGGCATCGACCAACGGCTTGATGAAATAGCTCAGGATCGAGCGTGACGCGGTCTCGATGAAAACTTCTGCCGGCATGCCCGGCACCAGTTTGTGCATCGCGCCGATCCGCTTCAGTTCCGCCGCGGGAATCTCGATGCGCGCGGTGAAATAGGTCTTGCCCTGGTTGGACGTCAGCTCGGCCGCCGAAATCGTCGAAACCGTGCCGCTGAGACGCGGCGTCGACTTGGCGTCGAAAGCGGGGAAGCGGATCGCCGCCGTTAGGCCCTGGCGCACCTTGTCGATGTCTTGCGGCTGCACCTGTGCCTCGATCACGAGGCGATCGCCATCCGGCACTATCTGCATCAGCGGTGTGCCCGGTTGGATCACGCCGCCTTCGGTGTGGACGGCCAGCGCATGCACGCGCCCCGACTCCGGCGAACGGATCACGATGCGCGCCATCTTGTCCGCGATTGTCTTGTTCTGCTCCTCGACCTCCGACAATTGCGCCTGAACCTTGCGCAATTCGTCGACGACGTTCTGCGTGTATTCCTTCTCGCTCTGCGCGATCTTCAGCTCGGCCTCGGCAATCCCGCCTTTGCTGCGGGCGATGTCGGCGGTGAGTTTGCCGACATCGCCCTCGAGCCGCGCCTGCTCGCGCTGCAGGCCGCCGAGCCGCTGCTGGTTTGCGAAACCCTTGGCAAAGAGCGGCTCAACATCTTTGAGCTCCTTGTTGGCGAGCTGAAGCTGCCGCTTGCGCGACTTGAGCTCGATTTCCTGGCCGCCCATTTCGGCCAGCACCTGCTCCAGTCGCTGTTTCAGCACCGACAACTCGCCCTGGTGGCTCGCCCGGCGCGCGTCGAACAGCGCCTTCTGAGTAGCGGAAATTTCGATGATCTGCGGATCGTCCGCGAACGGCTTGATCGACTCCGGCAGCGCGAAAGTGCTGCGGCGGTCGCGCTCCAGGATCAATCGCCCTTGCTGGATCAAGAAATCGTGCCGGCGGCCTTGAATGATCGCTAGGTTTGCCTGCGCGCTGGTGTCCTCGAGGCGGGCTAGTTCCTGGCCCTTCATCACGAGATCCCCATTCTTGACCAGGATTTTGGAGACGATGCCCCCGTCCAGATGCTGGATCGATTTGTAGTTGCCTTCGACTGTCACCGTGCCGGTCGCGATCACGGCGCCGGTGATCGATACGACGAGGCAGAAGGCCACCAACCCGCCGAACATGAACACGGCGGAGCGCATGCCGAGCTTCACCCACGGCTCGGACGCCTGCCAGTGCGCTTGCGGAGCATTGAGCCCCAAGGCTTTCTTGAACATCGAAAGCGCTCCCTCAGGTGGACGGTTGACCGGCGCATTTGGCATCGCCGCTCGGGTTGCCTGCGGCGGGTTTGGCCGATTGCGGCGGCGGACCATTCGCGGCGGCCGGTTGCGGCGCTGCAGCCTTTGCCTTTCCGGCCGGTCCTGCTTGCCGGAACATCTCCATGACTTCCGCCTGCGGTCCGAAGGCGCGCTGTATCCCGCGTTCGAGATAGAGCAGCTTGTCGGCATACGCCATCGCTTGCACGCGATGGGAAATCAGCACCACCGCCTGGCCGCGCTTTTTCATGCCGGCCAGAGCGGAAGCCAGCGCCTCGTCGCCGATGCGATCGAGATTGGCATTCGGCTCGTCGAGGACCAGGAAAACGGGATTGCCGAACAAGGCACGCGCAAGGCCGATACGCTGGCGCTGGCCGGCCGACAGGTAAGTGCCGAACGAACCGAGCTGGGTGTCGTATCCTTGCGGCAATGCCAGGATCAACTCATGCGCATGCGCCATTTCCGCGGCCTCGATCACCGCCTCGTCGCTTGCGTCTTCGCGGAAACGGCAAATGTTGTCGCGCACCGTACCGGAGAATAGCTCCACATCCTGCGGCAGGTAGCCGATGTAGCGGCCGAGCGCTTCCGGGTTCCACTGCTTCATTTCCGCACCGTCGATCGCGATCGTGCCGGAAAACGGCGGCCATATCCCCACCAATGTGCGCGCCAGCGTCGACTTGCCCGATGCCGATGGTCCCACTACCGCGCAGACCTCGCCGGGCTTCACCACGAAATTGAGGTTTGCGAGAATGAGCTTGCGCGTGTCGGGCGAAGCGACCCGGAGATTGGCGATGGCGATATGCCCTTTTGGCGGCGGCAGCGCCGTGCGCACCGGTGGCTCTGGTTCCTCCTTGAGCAGAGTCGCCAGCTTCTGAAACGACTCGCGCGCCTTGACGAAAGATTTCCACTGGCCGACGGCTTGCTCGACGGGCGCAAGCGCACGCCCGAAGATAATCGTGCCCGCGATGATCGAGCCCGCGCTGATGTCGCCGGAGATGGCCAGCGCGGCGCCGATCGCCAGCATGAACGACTGCATCAACAGCCGCACGGTTTTCGAGATCGATGCTGTCGTACCGACCCGGTCCGACGCCAGGATCTGCCAGTTCAACGCGTCCCCCGATGCCTTCTGCCAGCGCTTGCGATAGGCGTCGACCATTCCCATCGCCGCCAGCGCCTCGACGTTGCGCTGTGCGCTGTCGGCCATCTCCAGGCCCTTGAAGGAGGCCTTATTGGCTTCAGCCAAGGGCTTGCGCGCAGTCCGTTCGCTGAACAGCGCGATCGCCAGGATCAATACGGCGCCAAGCGTTGCGGCAATGCCGAGCGCCCACTGCACCATGAAGATCACGAGCAGATAAATCGGCGTCCACGGTGCATCAAAAAAGGTCGTGGGCGCGGGCCCCGAGGCGAACTGGCGGACGTTGTCGAGATCGCGCAACGCGCCGACCGACGCACCCTTGTTATAGAGGCTGCGGCGCAGCGAAGCCTTGAAGATCCGATCAGAGAGCCGCTGATCGATCTCAACGCCCGCGCGCGCCACGATGCGCGTGCGTACATATTCGAAGAACCCGGTCATGCCGTAGAGCAGCGCCGTCATGGCCGATAGCGCGATCAACGTCGACATGCTGCCGGACGTCATTACGCGATCGTAGACCTGCAGCATGAACAGCGGCCCGGTCAGCATCAGCAAGTTGATCAGCAGGCTCAGCACGCCGATCCCGATAAACGCCTGCCGGCTGGCTCGCAGCGCGACCTTGATCTCGCTTTCGCCATGCCGCTGCTGGGGGAGCGGACGGCCGGGGGGCGCCGCAGCCGCGGATTGTTGCGGTGGTTCATCCGGTTTCAGCGTGGCGGCAGCCGGATCCGGCACGGCCAACGGCTTTTCGGGGGCGGGTAGCGGCACACGGTTCGCGGCGAACGCCTCGAGTTTTTCGGTAATGTCTGCTGGCAAGTGCGGGAGCGAAGCTGGAACAGCCGGTGCGGAATGCTCCTCGGATCGTGACTCGTCCTGCGAGGAACCGGGAAGTCGAGAAATGCTAGGCTGAGGCGGAGGTGAAACCGGCATGGCCTGGGAGTTGTGGCTTTGCCGCGGGGGCTGCGGTTTGAGGCGCAGGCGGGGGCCCGGTCCCGGCCCTTGACCGGGATTGGCGAGGCGGCGCGCCAACAAGGCGGTGTTGCCGCCAACTCGGGCGCCTGCGTCAGCGTCGCGGTTGTCCGTGGGACCGGTCATTGTGCGAGGAGGGAGCGACAAACTGGTTCTTTCTACGAGCCTGCATTTCGTCCGGGGCCAAGACTGCGCACGGCGCATATCGGTCCGCTGATGTCGGATCTCGGCCGAGAGCGCTTTCCACTTGATGTGAATCAAAACAGTTACAGGGGATTCCCTCGGACGCGCAAATCAGATTCGGATTCCACCGGCAGCAACGGCGGGGATCGCGATGGCGAAGGGATACTCGAAAGATCTCAGGGTGCGGGCCGTCGCGC
>CAMDPA010000091.1 GCA_945903565.1 Devosia equisanguinis
TTTGCAACCACATCGCGATGAACCTGATGGCCACCACGAGAACCAAGTCGAGCCTCAAGCTCCGCCGCAAACGAGCCGGCTGGAATACCGGCTATCTCAAGGACATCCTCTATGGCGTGGGCTGATCATCTTCGAGCGATTCCCCTGAGGGCTGATCCACCGCGCAATTGAAGCGGCTGCCCGTAGTATGGGATCCCACAGCCGAAATAGCCCCGGATTGCGGCACGAACTAGGCCAGCCACGACCCAGAAGACTTTCGTTGGCAGGCTGCTGGGCTTCTTGGGCTTCCGCCTCCGGCGCGCCACCTTGCAAGAAGGGCAATCGCGTATGACGTGCGCAAGGTCGGTGCTGAGCGCCTTTTGCGCGAAGCCCGACATCTCAAGCGGTGCGTCGGGCTTCGACCGCCAGAAGTGCCGACCTCAGCCCGACCTACGGTCCTGAGTTCCGCTACTCCACGGTTACCGATTTGGCGAGATTGCGGGGCTGGTCGACGTCCGTGCCCATCTGCACGGCCGTGTGATAGGCCATCAACTGCACCGGCACCGCATAGATCAGCGGGTTGGTGAAGGGATGCGCATCCGGCACCGGAATGTACGCGGCCAGCTTGCAGCCGGCGTGGTCGGCGTCCGCGTTCGAGATCATCACGATCTGACCGCCCCGTGCCGCCACCTCCTGCATGTTGGAAATCGTCTTGTCGAAGAGCTCGTCGGCGGGGGTGACGACCACCACCGGAACCTTCTCGTCGATCAGCGCGATTGGGCCATGCTTGAGCTCGCCGGCCGCATAGCCTTCCGCGTGGATGTAGGAGATCTCCTTCAGCTTCAGCGCGCCTTCGAGCGCGATGGGATAGTTGATGCCCCGCCCCAGGTAGATCACGTCGCTTGCCTTCGACAGCGTATGCGCGAGGTCCACGTACTTGTCCTCGTCGCGTAGCATCGCCGAGATATGCCGTGGAACCTCGACCAGCGCCTGCACCAGCTCGCGCTCCTTGGCCGTATCGATGTGTCCGCGCGCGCGGCCCAGCGCGATCGCCAGACACGCCAGAACCGCAAGCTGGCAGGTGAACGCCTTGGTTGAGGCCACGCCGATTTCCGGCCCGGCCAGAATCGGCAGCACCGCGTGCGACTCGCGCGCGATCGTCGACGTGCGCACGTTGACGATTGAAGCGATGCGCTGGCCGTGCTCCTTGGCGTAGCGCAGCGTCGCCAGCGTATCGGCGGTCTCGCCAGACTGTGACACGAACACGGCGAGGCCACCCGGCGACATCGGCGCCTCGCGGTAGCGGAACTCGGAGGCGACATCGATCTCGACGGGAATGCGGGCGTAGCGCTCGATCCAGTATTTGCCGACAAGGCCCGCATAATAGGCGGTGCCACAGGCCGAGATCGAAACGCGCAAAATCTGGCTGAGATCGACGCCGAGGTCGGGGAAGTTCACCCGGCCCTCGCCCATGTCGAGATAATTCGACAGGGTATGGCTGATGACCTCGGGCTGCTCGTGGATCTCCTTGGCCATGAAGTGGCGATGATTGCCCTTGTCGACCAGCAGCGCACTCGCCGCCGATTTCACGATTGGACGCTCCACGCGCTTGCCCGAGCGATCATAGATCTCCAGGCTGCGGCGCTTGATGACCGCCCAATCGCCCTCGTCGAGATAGGTGATCCTATCGGTGAACGGGGCGAGCGCGATCGCATCCGAGCCCAGATACATCTCACCGTCGCCGTGCCCGATCGCTAGCGGCGAACCTTGCCGCGCGGCAATCATCAAGTCGTCGTGGCCAGCGAAAATGATAGCGAGCGCGAACGCGCCGGCGAGCCGGTCGAGCGAGCGGCGCACGGCTTCGACCGGGGTGCAGCCGTGCTGCATCGCGTCGGTGATGAGATGAACGACGGCTTCGGTATCGGTGTCGGAGGCGAAGGTGTGGCCCTTGGCGGTGAGCTCCGCCTTGAGATCGCGGTAGTTCTCGATGATGCCGTTGTGGACCACCGAGACCTTGTCGCTCATGTGGGGATGCGCATTGCGCTCGATCGGCTTGCCGTGCGTCGCCCAGCGCGTGTGGCCGATGCCGGTGTGCCCTTCGAGCGGCTCCTTCGACAGCCGCGTCTCCAGATTGCGCAGCTTGCCCTCGGCGCGGCGCCGCTCAAGATGGCCGTTCTCGACGGTGGCGACGCCGGCCGAATCATAGCCGCGGTACTCGAGGCGGCGCAGCGCATCGATCAGGTCGATGGCGACGGGCTTGGAGCCCAGAATTCCGACAATCCCGCACATGGGATCGGCTCCTTGTTGTGATGTTTCCCACCTCAGCCCACGCCGCCGATCGACGCGACGTTTGGGATAGTGCCGCTTGTCGCGTGGGGTTGCCCCGTGCGCAATTCAAACTCTATGACGTGGTATCTCCGGCATCCTTCGATCCCGAACTAAAGTGCTCAGCTTGGCGCCTACTCGGCGGCCTTCGCCTTCTTACGCGCCATCATGGTGCGGAATTTGGCAGCCCACCCCTCGACGACGCGCTGTTCGTTCCGTTCCAGCGCCAGGGCGCCGGCCGGTACGTCCTTGGTAATCACGCTGCCCGAGCCCACATAGGCGCCCTCGCCGATCTTGAGCGGGGCGACGAGCGAGCTGTTGGAGCCGATGAACGCGCCCGCGCCGATCTCCGTGCGATGCTTATTGTAGCCGTCGTAGTTGCAGAAGATCGTGCCAGCGCCGATGTTGGCACCTGCGCCGACGCGGCCATCGCCGAGATAGGCGAAGTGGTTGGCCTTGGCGCCGGCCTCCAGCGTCATGTTCTTGACCTCGACGAAATTGCCGATGTGGACGTCCGCGCCGATGTCCGCGCCGGGCCTCAAGCGCGCAAACGGGCCGACGCGAGCGCCGGCGCGAATGCGAGTCTCGACGATATGGCAGTTGGCGTGGATCACCACGTTGTCCTCGACGTTGACGCCGGGGCCGAAGAACACGTTGGGCTCGATCGTGACATCGCGGCCAAGCCGGGTGTCGTGGCTGAAGAACACCGTGCCGGGCGCAATCAGGGTCGCGCCTTCCGCCATCGCATGCTGGCGCGCGCGGTGCTGGAAAATGGCCTCGGCGCTCGCGAGCTGGTCGCGGGAGTTGATGCCGAGCACTTCCTCTTCCGGGCACGATACCGCGGCAGCCTTGAGCCCCTGCGTGCGTGCGATCTCGACCGCATCGGTCAGATAGAACTCGCCCTTTGCGTTGGTGTTCTTGATGGCGCCCAGGATCGCCAGCAGATCCGGACAGCGGAACGCCAGCACGCCGGAATTGCAGAAGGTGATCTCGCGTTCGGAGTCGGTGGCTTCCTTCTCTTCGCGGATCGCGGTCAACTGCCCGCCGCTGGTGAGTAGCCGGCCATAGCCCGACGGGTTGATCGCGTGGAAGCCGAGCACGGCGACATTGGCCCCGCCATCGAGCGCCGCGCGCAGGCGCGCAATCGTGCTGGGCGTGAGAAGCGGCGTGTCGCCGTAGAGCACGATCACGTCGCCGGTGTGGGCGGCAATTGCCTCGCGGGCGGCGAGCACCGCGTTGCCGGTGCCGAGTTGGCTGTGCTGCAGATGGACACCGACCAGCGGTGCGCGCTTGAGAGCTTCGGCGCGGACGTTGTCCATGTCCGGGCCGATGACGACCGCGAGCCGCGCATTGTCGGCGTTGGCGGCCAGCTTCAGGACGTGGCCGAGCATAGACAGTCCGGCGATCTGGTGCAGCACCTTGGGCAGCGCGGATTTCATGCGCGTGCCCTTGCCGGCAGCCAGGACGATGGTGAGGAGGCCAGGGTTGATCATGCCGGGTTGCCTCTGCTCATCGAAGGGTTTCCTGGGCTGTCGTCGTCTGCAGCCAACTGCGCTGGTGGGCCCGATTCAGGGTTTCGTTCGCCTGGAAATGCCTGAAGTTACCCTGCGAAACAAGCTGGCGCTCGAACGTGATGCTGATACCGATCAGATCATGCTACCAAAACGTGCACAGAGCGTGTTGCGGTCGCGGCCTGGCATTCAGCCCGCGAACCACGCAGCGGCAACCAGTACGATGGCTGCCAGGAACGCAAGGATGAGCGCGAACTGAAGCATCAGATAGCCGATGCCGACGAGCAGGAAAGCGCCCGCCGCATAAAGTCCGAGATCGGCGTTTCGGTTGCCGGTCATCGCCTGGATCGGCACGAGCCCGAGCCAGCCCCCTGCCCAGGTTCCCACCAAAGCGCCCAGCGCGGATGCGATCACGAAGGCCCACAGCCCCGCCGAACCGCCGAGATATCCAAACAGTGCCGCCCCCAGTACGCCGGGCCAGATGCGGCGCGCGGCGGAGGCGATGATTTCGATGAGTGACTGGAGCAGGTCCATCGGCTGCCTCGTTCACGTTGGCCGTTGTCTGAACAGCCGGGTCGAGACAAGCTATTTCACGATTCGTGCCAGAAAGCGTCCGTGCTCCAGCGATGGTGCTTAATCGACCTTTTCCTCGACCTTCGTGAGACGGCGCTCGATATCCTTGAAGCGCTCATCGATTTGTTTGCTCAGCGTCTCGCCCATCTCCAGGCGCGCATCCATCTCGCGTGCTTTCATCTCGTTCATGGCGCCGAGGCCAAGTGCATGAATCACGTATTGCCGCATCTCGTCGAACCGCTTGTCGAGATGATCGAAACGCCGGTCATGTTCATGAAGCTTGTCGTCGATCTTATCCAGCTTCCCGCGAATGTCGCGCAACTGGACCAGTACGAGATTGTCGGGTTCATCAGCCATGTGACGCCACCTTTGTTGATGAGAACAAAGGTAGTACGCGCAACTTGCGGAGTCAATCCGCTGGTAGGTCGGCGCTGAGCGCCCGTTGCGCGAAGCCCGGCATTCCCAGGCGATGCGTCGGGCTTTGTCCGGCAGAAGTGCCGGTCTCAGCCCGACGTTACTCCGCCGGTTTCTGGTCACGCCGAGGGAGCGAACCTACTCCGCCGCCGCCTTCGTCGCCGCCCCCGATTTCGCCGCGTACTGGTCGATCCGCGCTTCGATCACCGAACGGTAATTCCGGATGAGGCCCTGCACGGGCCACGCGGCGGCGTCGCCCAGCGCGCAGATCGTATGGCCCTCGATCTGTTTGGACACGTCGAACAGCTTGTCGATCTCGGCGTAGGTCGATTGGCCCTTGGTCATGCGCTCCAGCACGCGCCACATCCAGCCGGTGCCTTCGCGGCAGGGCGTGCACTGGCCGCAGCTCTCGTGCTTATAGAAGTAGGCGAGACGCGCGATCGCCTGGATCGGGTCGGCGGTTTTGTCCATGACGATGACCGCGGCCGTGCCGAGCCCGCTTTTCAGCTTCGAGAGCGAGTCGAAGTCCAGCGTCAGGTCCTGGCATTGCTCGGCCGGGATCAGCGGCATCGAGGCACCGCCGGGGATCACGGCCAGCAGGTTGCCCCAACCGCCACGCACGCCGCCCGCATGCTTTTCCAGCAACTCGCGCAGGGGAATGCCCATCTCCTCCTCGACGACGCAGGGCTGCTCGACGTGGCCGGAGATCTGGAACAGCTTGGTGCCGGTGTTGTTGGGCTTGCCGATGCCGGAGAACCACGCCGCGCCCCGCCGCAGGATGGTCGGGCACACCGCGATCGATTCGACGTTGTTGACGGTCGTCGGCGCGCCATAGAGGCCGCTGCCGGCGGGGAACGGCGGCTTGAGGCGCGGCTGCCCCTTCTTGCCCTCGAGGCTTTCCAGCAGCGCGGTTTCCTCGCCGCAGATGTAGGCGCCGGCACCGTGGTGAACGTAGCAGTCGAAGTCCCAGCCGTGGATGTTGCCCTTGCCGATCAGCTTGGCCGCATAGGCTTCGTCGATCGCGGCCTGGAGCTGCTCGCGCTCGCGGATGAATTCGCCGCGCACGTAGATGTAGCAGGCGTGTGCCTTCATCGCGAACGAAGCGACGAGGCAGCCCTCGACCAGCAGATGCGGATCGTGCCGCATGATCTCGCGGTCTTTGCAGGAGCCGGGCTCGGATTCGTCTGCGTTGACGACGAGATAGCTCGGGCGCGGATCGTTCTTGGGCATGAACGACCACTTGAGTCCCGTCGGGAAGCCCGCGCCGCCGCGCCCGCGCAAGCCGGACGCCTTCATCTCGTTGATGATCCAGTCCTGACCGCGATCGATCAACAGCTTCGTGCCGTCCCACGCGCCGCGCTTCTTGGCCGCTTCCAGACGCCAGTCGTGGAAGCCGAAGATGTTGGTGAAGATGCGGTCATTGTCAGCGAGCATTGTGCCCCAGCTCCCACGTTCAAACTTTATCCACCTGCTGCAGCAGGTGCATCCCGACGGCAACCGCGAAAAACGTGGCCACGATCAGGCTGATATCCGAATCGAGCTTCAATAGGTAGCGCTCGGCCAGAAAGATGCCGGAGCCGGTCATCAGGCCGAACATCACGGCCTTGACGATCTTCTGCTTGCGGAGCTGGCGTTCGTCTTCGGTCATTATTGATGAGGCATTGGGCAGTGGGCAGTAGGGAGTAGGCGGCATTCCCAGCCGCGCACGACGTCGCCTATTGCCAACTGACTATTGCCTACTGCCCCCTCTACTTTTTCTCACCTGCCGCCGCAGCGACCGCGACCGCAGCCGCTTCCGCTGCCTTGGCGACGCGCTCGTCGAACTTGTGACGCCAGCTGCCGACCACCGACCCATCGTACAGGCTCGGATCCTTCAGCGTGGTCGTCCCGCTGGCCGGGGCCGATGCCGTGCGACCGGTTTGCGAGCCAGGCTTTGGCGGTTGGCCCTTGGCGTAACCGTCGAGAACTTTATCCAACAGTTGCGGTGTCAGGTCCTCGAAGGTGTCCTTCCAGATCTGCACCATCGGTGCATTCGCGCAAACGCCGAGGCATTCGACCTCCTCCCACGAGAAGGCGCCATCCGCCGACAGATGGAACGGCTCCAGATGAATCCGGCGGCGGCATACGGTCTTGAGCGCCTCAGCCCCGCGCAACATACACGGCGTGGTGCCGCACACCTGCACATGCGCCTTGGTGCCGACGGGGGCGAGCTGGAACTGGGTATAGAACGTCGCGACCTCGTAGACGCGGATCTCGGCCATATCGAGCATCTTGGCGACGGCGCGGCACGCCGGCTCCGGCAGCCAGCCGCCGCACTGCTCCTGCGCGCGCCACAACAGCGGGATCACGGCCGAAGCCTGCTTGCCGGCTGGATACTTGGCGATCGTCTGTTGCGCCCAGGCGAGGTTTTCCGCGTTGAACGCGAAGCTCGACGGCTGCTCGGGATGAAAGCGTCGGTTGGACAAGGGATCACCTTGTAAGAGGTTGCGGAAGAGGGGGAGCAGGGATGAGGTTACAGGGGACAGGGAGACTGCGCGATCCCTGTAACCTGTCCCCTGTTCCCTGTCACCCTTGTAGCCTTCATCCTACTCCATCAACACCTTCGCACGGGCGAGGAGCGACGCGGGCGTGGCCAGGACGTCCTCGACCACCTTCTGCAGCTCGACGCCGCGAACCGGCGCGAGCTCGAAATTCGCCTGGGCGGCGGCAGCGAGGAAGTCGGCGTCCTTCATGGTCGCATCGAACGCATCGCGCAGGGTCTGGACGCGGTCGGCCGGCACGCCGGGCGTGGTCATGATGGGGCGGCCGAGAAAGGCGCCGGAGAAGATCACCTTCATCACCTGCCGGTCATCGTCGTTGCGGGCGACATCCGATAGCCGCGGCACACCGGGCAGGTCTGCGGTTTGGGGGCCCTCATAGGCGATCACGTGCAGCTTCTTCTCGCTGAGCCACGCCGGCTTGGTCGCCTTCCAGCTCGACCAGCTGTTGTTGCGGGCGCCGACCTCGTCGCGCTCCATGGCGAGGTTCACGTCCGAACCGCCACGATAGCCTGTGACCATCTTGAACTTGGTGCCGAGCATCTCGTTCATCAGCACCGGCATCGTATAGGTGACCGAGCCCTTGCTGGTGGCGCCGGCGACCACTTCCTTCTTTTGCGCGTCCTCCAGCGTCTTGACGCCCGTCGTATGCCACACCGCCATCGTCTCGACGGTGGGGGCGATCGCGCCGATCCAGAAAAACTTGCGCGCGTCGAAGTTGATGCCGATGGTGCCGGTGCCTTGCGCCGAGGGCAGACCGTTCGACAGCACGCCGAGATGAACGCCGTCCTTGGCTGCGACCGTGTAGAGATAATTGGCGAGCGTGATGGTACCCGCGCCCGTCATCTGCGATGCGATCACGGTCGGATTGCCGGGAATGTGGCGGCCGATGAAGCGTGCAACGAGACGGCCGTGCAGATCGTACTCGCCACCAGCCGTGAAGCCGATGTGCATCGTGACGGTCTTGCCCTTGTAGAAGTCCGCGACCGGACCTTGCGCGGCGACCGGTCCGGCAAGGCCGAACGCCGCAGCTAACGCCCATACACCGCCGCCCAACTGCTGTTTCACGCGCGCCATTGTCTTGATCTCCCCTCGAGTATCGTTCTCGAGGGACGCTTTAGCGCGATGATGTCTCAGCTTCCAGGCCCCACTTTCCCTGTTCCCTGAAACCTATCGGCTGCCACTCGTACGTTGGGTCAAGCCCGCAAGCGCGAAGCGCGTTCGGGGCGCGACCCAACATTCCACGTGGTGAGGCGACTTGTTGGGTCGCGCTCCGCTACGCTGCGCTTGACCCAACCTACGCCGTCACTGCTGACCGGGCGCCAGCACCCAGCCCAAGATGATCAGGCCGGCCGCACCCGGCGCCAGGAACAGCGAGGACTGCGAAGCGACCCGCAGAAGGCCGGTCCACACGATCGACAGGAATACGCCGGAGAATAGGATCGCCCAGCCGCCCATCTCACCGCGATTGCGCAGCGCGAACACGAACCCGATGATCAGGCAGGCGAGCCCTAGCAACACCGGCAGCGCCGGCTTGTTGACATGCAGCTCGCCCATTGGCCAGCCGTAGTGCAGCGCGAACATCCGGTAGGTGGCGAGGCTGAGGCCCCACCCAAAGGCACCGGCGGCGGCATAGAAGAGAACATCGAAGATCATGGCGGGTCTTTCGGCAGGACGCGTGCGGAGCACTCCTAAAGTGCTGCTGTGGCGACACAATAGCTTGAATCGCACCTTGGCGGGAGCGCAAACAGCAGGACACGGAAAACAGGTTAAACGCGAAGCCTGACATTCCCCGGCACTGCGTCCGGCTTCGACCGGCGGAACCGCCGGCTTCAGCCCGAACTCCGTCTTTGCCGAGGTCCTTGTGCGCTCTCTGCAAAAACCCGGCTGACAACAGTTGCCGATGGGTCTAGGTTACCGACTATAGTATTAACCCGTACTTTGCAGCACGCCCGCACGCGGTCAACCGCGGCGGAGAAACACGGAGGACACCATGGCCCAGGACGCAACGCCGAACGTCAATCGCCGCAAGTTCCTCACCGGAGCCGCCGTCGCCAGCGCCGCGACGGTCGTCTCCCCGCCCGTTGGCGTTCCCGGCAGCAGTCCCGCCCAGGCCCAGACGCCCAAGGCCGCCCCGCCGAGCGCTGCCGCATTGCGCGCCGAGAGCGCCGTGCCCGTCGGCTACAGCCCGATGCTCGACGGCAAGGCCGGTTCCGACTTCATGGTCGACGTGTTGCGCTCGCTCGACATCGAATACATCGCCTCGAACCCGACATCAAGTTGCCGGGGCATCCACGAGTCGATCATCAACTACGGCCCGACGCCGAACAAGAAGCCCGAGCTGCTCACCGTGCTGCACGAGGAGAGCGGTACCGCGATGGCGCACGGCTATGCCAAGGTCACCGGCAAGCCGATGGGCCTCTTGTTCCACGGCACGGTTGGCGTTCAGCATGCCGCGATGGCGCTCTACAACGCCTGGTGCGACCGCGTGCCGATGATCATGATGTGCGGCAACCATCCCGACGCCGCCCACCGCCTGCCCGGCGTGCCGACGACGCACTCCGCGCAGGATCCGCTGGCGATGGTGCGCGACTTCACCAAGTGGGACGATCAGCCCGGCTCGCTGCAGGCCTATGCCGAAGCCATGGTGCGTGCGTATCGCATCACGATGACCCCGCCGATGGAGCCGGTCGCGATCTCGCTCGACGCGCATCTGCAGGAATACGCGATCAAGAAGGATCAGAAGCTCGTCATTCCCAAGATGCGCATTCCCGCACCGCCACAGGGCGAGAGCGGCGCCGTCAAAGAGTTGGCGGAGATGATCGTCAAGGCCGAGCGTCCGGTGATCGTCGCCGACCGGCTCGCGCGCACCAACAAAGGTCAGGCGCTGCTCGTCCAGCTCGCCGAGACGCTGAATATTCCGGTGGTCGACCAGTACGGCCGCCAGAACTTCCCCAGCCGCCACTTCCTCAACCAGTCGTTCCGCGGCCGCAACGTGATCGACAACGCCGACCTCATCATCGGCCTGGAGCTGACGGACTTCTGGGGCACGGTCAACGCCTACGCCGACACGCCGCATCCCTCGCAACGCTCGACCATCAAGTCGGACGCGAAGCTCGTCAGCATCACCGCGCTCGATCTTTACATCCGCGCCAACTATCAGGACTTCCAGCGCTTCCAGCAGGTCGACTTGTCGATCGCGGCGGATGCGGAGGCAACGCTGCCTTCGCTGATCGAGGAAGTGAAGCGGGCAACGACGCCTGCGGCGAAAGCGATCGCCGATCAGCGCGGCGCGGCACTGCGCAAGGCCTCGGCCGATACCGATGCCCGCAACCGCGCCAACGCCGCGCTCGCCTGGGATGCCAGCCCGGTCTCGATGGCCCGCATGTCCGCCGAGATCTGGAACGTCATCAAGAACGAAGACTGGGCGATGGTCTCGCGCGACTCGCAGCAGAGCGCGTGGCCGCACCGTCTGTGGAACTTCGACAAACCGCACCAGTTCATCGGTCACTCCGGCGGCGCCGGCGTCGGCTACGGCTTGCCGGCAGCCGTCGGCGCGGCGCTCGCTCATCGTGAGCATGGCCGCCTGTGCATCAACATCCAGGCGGACGGCGACGCGCTCTATGCACCCGGCGCGTTGTGGACGTCCGCCTACCACAAGATCCCGATGCTGACGGTGATGCACAACAACCGCGGCTACCACCAGGAAGTCATGCACGTGCAGCGCCTCGCCCAGTGGCGTCAGCGCGGCGTCGACCGCGCCTACATCGGCACCGAGATCACCAACCCGGCGCCCGATTTCGCCAAGCTTGCCCAGTCGATGGGCGTGCAGGGCTTCGGCCCGATCAGCGATCCCAAGGAGCTCGGCCCGCTGCTGCAGAAGGCGGTCAAGATCGTGAAGGCCGGCGAGCCCGTGCTGATCGACGTGGTCTCGCAGCCGCGCTGATCCCGTCATCGCCAGGGTCAGACCTACTTTTCTTGCCTGCTATTCGCAGGACGGGTCTGACCTTCTCTCGTCATGCTTGTCACGCCATACCGCTCGCCTGGGGGAAACGTACATGAAGCTTGCTGGAATACTTGTCGCCGCCACAGCCGTCCTTGCCATCACCGCAAGCGCATCGTTCGCGCAGATGGCCGACGCGAAAAAGGGCCGCGAGATCTACGTGCTGAAGGGATGTTGGGGCTGTCACGGCTACGATGGCCAGGGCGGCGTGACTGGACCGAAAATCGCACCTGAGCCGATGGCGCTGGAATCGCTGATCGCCTTCCTGCGCAACGCCGACAAGACGCGCATGCCGCCCTACGACGCCAAGGGCCTGCCCGACGCCGAGGTCGGCCATATCCATGCCTATCTCACCTCCTTGCCCAAGCCCGCCGACTGGAAAACGATCCCGCTGCTGAAGCAGTAGGCGGTACTTCGTAGGGCGGAATAGCGCGAGCGTATTCCGCCGTTGCGGCGTTGCCGGCGGAATACGCCCAAGTGGGCTATTCCGCCCTACGATGTCGCGTGGCCATGTGCGGTGCAACACCGGCTTCCGTCCGTATCCAGGCCTGATACAGTCCAGCGGAACATGTCCGGCAAACGATACGGGAACCGCCCCATGGTATCCACTCCCAGCGGCAGCAGCGTGACGGAGCTTGCCGAAGGCAAGGTCTACGCGCTGCGCAACCTTCTGACTCTGGATGGGCGGGTCAGCGCCTATCCCGGACATGCGCGCGGCTACTCCGTGTCCAACTGCTATCTGCTGAAGGAGCCCGATGGCGCGTTCCTGCTCGACACCGGCTATGCCGCGAACGAGGCGCAGGTTCTGAGCCAGATCGGCTCGCTGATCTCGCGCGAGTTGCCGCTGACCCTGTTTCCACTTCGCATCAACGAGTTCATGTCGGTCGGCAACGCCATGGCGATCGCCCGCGCCTTCAACGCCGTCGAGGCGTTCTCGCCCTCGCCCGACGACATCAAGCTGTGGATCGATTTTGCCAGTCTCGACTCCGAAGATCGAGCGCGCAACGAGCCGAAGCTCGTCAGCACGCGCATCACGGACCTCAGACGCCTGGATGTGCGAAAACGCGGCAAACGCTTCGTCGAAGCTTTCCAAACCCCGATCCGGCTCATCAACACGACGTGGATCTGGGACGAGGAGACACGCACGCTGTTCACGTCCGACAGTTTCACCCAGGTCTCCGCCGACAGCGCGGAGGGGCCATGGGTCATCGACGGCTACGATGCCGGCGACCACAGGCTCTCGGTGGAGTTCATGCAGTCGTTCATGCTGAACACCCGCTATTGGTGGATCGAGGGCGCGCGCACCGAGACGCTGCGGCGCGGCGTCGAGGCCGTGTTCAAGCGCTATCCGATCGAGACCATCGCGCCCGGCTACGGCGCGGTTCTGCGCGGCCGCGATCTCGTCGAGCAGCAGTTCGCAGCGCTGGACGACATCTTGCGGCGGCTCGACCGCACCCGAACGAAGCAATACTACGTCTCCCGCGACCTGGTGAGGTGAGTGATGAAGCATGGCCATCCCCTCCCCCGAGAGATCGCGCCGGGCGTGTTCTGGATCGGCGGCTGCCTGACCCAGAAGTTCAAGGGCCGCGAATATCACGGCTACAACGCCGCCTTCATGGTCGCGGGCAGCACCGCCTCGATGCTGATCGAGACCGGCCACCCCAAGGACTTTCCCGCCGTCGAGGACCATATCAAGAAGGTGCTGGCTTCCGGCGTCGCGCCGCTGAAGCACATCTTCATCACGCACCAGGAAACGCCGCACTCGGGCGGGCTCGGCCGCATCCTCGACAAGTATCCAGACCTCACCATCTGGGGCGATGTCAGCGACTATCACCTCGCCTTCCCTGAGCATGCGGGATTGCTACGCTTCATGAAGGAAGGCGACGAGATCGACCTGGGCGACCGCAAGCTCGTCGCCGTCGAGCCCGTGATCCGCGATCTCAGAACGACCTGGTGGGGCTTCGACACCAAGTCCGGCACGCTGTTTCCCGGCGACGGCTTCGCTTACAGCCACTACCACTGGGACGGCCACTGCGGCCTCGTCGCGGAGGAAGCGACCTCGCTCGATCTCGCCGACGCCTCGTCCGTGTTTGCCGAGCGCGCGCTCTATTGGACGACGATGGTCGACATGAACATATACGTCGACCGCCTCGAAGCGCTGATGAAGCGGCTCGGCGTCAAGGTCGTCGCGCCGACGCATGGCCTGCCGGTCACGGACCTGGCCGCCACCTTCCCGAAGATCCGCGTCGGACTGATCGCCGGCGAAGGCGCCAACGACAGCGTCGCACCGGGGCTTGTTGCCACTGTGTAGGGCGCAATAGCCCTGTTCGGGCGTATTGCACCGGCTACGTTGCAGCGGTGCATTACGCTCACGCTAATGCACCCTACGGCGCCGCTACTTCATCTTCACGCCAGCCGCCTGGATCACCTTCGACCACTTGGCGATCTCGCTCTTCACGTAGGTAACGAACTCGTCCGGCGTGCTGCCGACCACGATATTGCCTTGGCTCTCGAGCTTCCCGCGCACCTCGTCTGAGCGAAGCGCACCGACGATTGCCTTTTGAATACTGGCGACCACCGCCGGCGGCGTCTGCGGGGGCGCGACGAGGCCGTACCAGTTGTCCGCAACCACATCGTACCAGCCGAGTTCGCGCGCCGTCGGCACATCCGGGAGATCCGGCGCACGCTTTGTGCTTCCAACGGCAAGGGCCCGCAGCGTTCCCGCTTTCACGTTGCCGATCAGGATCGGCAGATCGGCGAACAACATCTGTACATGCCCGCCGAGCAAATCGTTGATGGCGGGAGCAGCGCCTGTATAGGGCACGTGCACGACGCTGATCCCCGTATTGACTTTCAGCATCTCGACCACGAGATGGGAAATCGTGCCGACGCCAGGCGTCGCATAATTGAGCTTGCCCGGTTGCGCCTTGGCCAGCGCGACCAGCTCCGCCAGCGACTTCGCGGGAACCTTCTCGTTCACCACCAGCAGCTCGGGCACGGATACGAGCTGGGTGACGAGCTTCAAGTCCGTCAGCGGATCATACTGCGGCTTCTCCTGCAGGATGTGATTGATCGACAGCGTGCTCGATGCGGCGATCCCGATCGTGTAGCCGTCAGGGTCGGCCCGGCTGACGAACGCGACGCCGGCGACTCCCGCCGCACCAGGGCGGTTCTCGATCACGACGGGCTGGCCGAGCAGCGCGGACGCCTTCTCACCGGTGACGCGGGCAATAATGTCGGAAGGACCGCCCGGCGGAAACGGCACGATCAGCTTGATCGGCCGGGCCGGAAAACTCTGAGCCGCGGCGGGCCCCGAAGCCATCACCGCCGCGATACAGATGCCGCCGAGCACAACGAGACTATGGAGCGAATTGGCCATTTTCTCCTCCCGTGATTTGAACCAACTTACCACGGTCTGTTCGCAACGGGAAGCATCTCGGTCTAAGAGCCTGTCTCGAAAGTTGTTGAGTCCGAAGAACCACATGTGATTCTGTTCGTGGCAACCGATTCGGAGGTTGCCCATGTGGACGGACGAGCAGCGCGAAACACACAAGCCGCGTAGAGGGCGTTACCCGAGTGACATCGCCGAC
>CAMDPA010000092.1 GCA_945903565.1 Devosia equisanguinis
GGGCACCTCCCCCGCAAGGGGGGAGGAGAAAAGCGTTGCGCCAACCCAACCGGAGAATGCACTAAACTCAGCACCGCCACGCCGACCCGGAGCCGACCATGGCCAACCCACCGATTTCCCGCCAGCAGCGCCGCAAGGTCAAGCGCGACTCCCTCGAGCGCGGCCGCAAGATTCTCGCGCGCGGCCTCGGCCTGGAGTTCGTCGAGGACGAGGCGCTGGGCGTCGCGTTTCTCATCTACGAGCGGTTGACCGACGAGAGCCGGCCGCGCCGCGCCGCCGAAGCCGCCGAGATGGCGGAGCAATTGCTCGACAAGTCCATGGCCGCTGAAACGAGCCTCCCTGATCTTGGTTGCCGCAAGGGCTGCAGCTTCTGCTGCAGCGCGCTCGTCACCTGCACGGCGCCGGAGATCTTCCGCGTCGCGCATTGGCTGCGGGACAACGCCACGGGCGCAGCGAGCTCGATCGATCTGGCGGCCGTCACCGCCGAGGCGGCCCGGCGTCACGCGCTGACGCCCACGGAGCGCTTTCTCGGCCGCACGCCCTGTCCGCTGCTGGTGTCGCAGGCCTGTGGCATCTACGCGGTGCGGCCCATTCCGTGCCGCGCGTTGCTCTCGCTGTCGTCGGAGGCCTGCCGGTTGGCGATGGAGGAGAGCAAGGGCGAGGTTCCCGTGATCGTGCCCGCGATGAACAAAGGCGAGATGGTGCGCACGCTACTGCTTGCCGCGGTGAGTGCGGCTGGCTTGTCCGATCGCGGCATCGAGCTCAATGCCGGCGTGGCGGCCGCGCTTGCGACGCCCGACGCCGAGGCGCGCTGGCTTGCCGGCGAGAACGTCTTCGACGGCGTGCTCGGCGCCGACCGCATGCTCTCCGCACGCGGCGCACAAGATCACATCGCCAAGCTGATCCGCCTGCTGGCGAGTTGATCCGGCGCGTCGCACTTCGGCCGAGTGCATTTTCCGGTTTGGTTGGCGCAACGCTGTTCTCCTCCCCCCTTGCGGGGGAGGTGCCCCGAAGGGGCGGAGGGGGGGCAACGCCGACGTCGGACGGAGCCCCCCTCCGGCGCTACGCGCCACCTCCCCCGCAAGGGGGGAGGAAAATCGATCGACCGATTCACTTGAATTAGAAACCGCCCTAATCGATATCTTCGACCTTCGCGTCCTCGCCGCCCTTCATGCGCTGGGCGAGAGCGGTCTCGATGAACATGTCGATGTCGCCGTCGAGCACGTCGTCGGGCGTGCCTGACGTGGTGCCGGTGCGCAGGTCCTTCACGAGCTGATAGGGCTGCAGCACGTAGGACCGGATCTGGTGGCCCCAGCCGATATCCGACTTCGCGGCTTGATCGGCCTGCGCCTTGGTCTCGCGGATTTTCAATTCACGATCGTAGAGCCGCGCCTTCAGGCGGTTCATCGCGATGTCTTTGTTCTGGTGCTGCGAGCGCTGATCCTGGCTGAAGGCGACAATGTTGGTCGGCTTATGCACGATGCGCACAGCCGACTCCGTCCGGTTGACGTGCTGGCCGCCCGCGCCCGACGAACGCATGAAGGAGATTTCGAGATCGGCCGGGTTGATTTCGATCTCGATGGTGTCGTCCACCACCGGATAAACACCGACGGATGCAAAGCTGGTGTGCCGGCGGGCGGCCGAGTCATACGGGCTGATGCGCACCAGCCGATGCACGCCGGTCTCGGTCTTGAGCCAGCCGTAGGCGTTCTCGCCCTTGATCTCGAGCGTGGCCGACTTGATGCCGGCTTCCTCGCCCTCGCTCTGGTCGGTGAGCTTGACCTGGAAGCCGCGCTTCTCGCCCCAGCGCATGTACATGCGCAGCAGCATCTGCGCCCAGTCCTGGCTCTCCGTGCCGCCGGCGCCCGCGTGGACCTCCAGATAGGTGTCCATGCCGTCGGCTTCGCCCGACAGCAGGGCTTCGACCTCGCGCCGCGCGACGGTTTCGGAAAGCTGGCGCAACGCCGCTTCGCCCTCCGCGATCGAGGCTTCGTCCTTCTCCGCCTCGCCGAGTTCCACCAGCGTCAGCGCGTCGTCAAGATCACGCGTAAGCTGCTTGTAGCCGGTGATCTGCTTTTCGAGCTGCTGACGCGCGCGCATCACCTTCTGCGCCTTGGCCGCGTTCGACCACAGGTTTGGATCCTCGGCCTTGTGGTTCAGCTCGCCGAGGCGTTCTTCCGCGGTATCCCAGTCAAAGATGCCTCCGTAAGAGGGTCAGCGACTGGGTAATAGTGTCGACGAGCTTTTGTGCTTCGGCGCGCATGGGAGGCTCCGCATTCTGGAAATGGGCAATTGTTCTGCCCCGGATATAGGGTGCGCCGCCCGGAGTGTAAATCGAGGCGGCGTGAGGTAGGCGTTTCCCGCAATTGGTACCATGCGTCGCCAAGCCCAGCCGCTTCCCCTCACCGTTTGCGTTCCCGGAAGCCGAGCCGCCGGCAGCGATCCGGCGCTTGTGAGCGCCGCAGTCGCCGGCAATTCAACGTAGCGAGGCTATCCGGGATCTTGACCCTTCTGAGAGGGGCGAAGACCCCGGATCCTCGCGCTTCGACCGTGTCGTGCGATCGACTGAGGTGTCTTCACCGAAGTCGTGAATCGCACGACCAAGCAAGGCCGGTCGGATCGCTCGTCCGGGGACCCAGCGGATAGGTTGAAGCCTTGGTCTAGCGCCAAGCTCCGGCCGCTGCCTACCAGAACCCGCCCGGCTTCGGTTGCGGTGCGCGCGGTGCGTTGTAGCCGAAGGGATCGCGGACCGGCGTGCCGCCACCTGATGGCCGTGGACGATCGCCGGCTGCGGCGTTGGCGGCTGCTTGCTCGAAGCCCAGGAACGAGCTGCCGTCGTCCGGCTCCTCGCCGGGCTTGAAGTATTCCGTGATCGCGTCGCCCTCGCCGCGGCCGGCGCGCAGGCCGGTAGTCTTGTTGACCCACACCTGCTTGATGCCCGGCGGCGTACGGAACGGCACCGGCTTCTTGTCGGCCAGCGCCATCTTCATGAAGTTGCCGAAGATCGGCGCCGCGACTTGACCGCCGGTGGCGGACTTGCCCATCGGCTTGGGATTGTCGTAGCCGACATAGACGCCGACCACGAGATCGGGCGCATAGCCGACGAACCAGACGTCCTTGGATTCGTTGGTCGTACCGGTCTTGCCCGCCAACGGCGTGTTGGGCAGGTACTTGGACCGGATGATCGTCGCAGTGCCGCGGTTGACGACGCCTTCCATCATCGACGTCATCTGGTAGGCCGTGTGCGGATCGACGATCTGGCGGCGATCGTCAGGAACATCCGGCTCCACCTGGTTCGCCCAACGCTCGGATTTGCATTGATCGCAGCGGCGCTGATCGTGACGCCAGACGGTGCGGCCCCAGCGGTCCTGGATGCGATCGACCAGCGTGGCACGCACCTGCTTGCCGCCGTTCGCCAGCGCGGCATAGGCCGTCACCATGCGCACGACCGTGGTTTCGCCTGCACCAAGCACCATCGCCGGCAACGGGGCGAGATCCTCATAGGCGCCGAAGCGCTTGGAGTACTCCACGATCACGGGCATGCCGAGATCTTGGCCCAGGCGCGCCGTCATCAGGTTGCGCGACTTCTCGATGCCGGTGCGCAGCGTCGAGGGACCGGAGCCCTGGCCGCCGCCGTAGTTCGAGACCTTCCATTCCTCGCCCGGCTTCGACTCGATATTGACGGGCTCATCGAGCACGATCGAGGTCGGCTTGTAGCCGTTGTCGAGGGCCGTGGCATAAACGAGCGGCTTGTACGACGAGCCCGGCTGGCGCTTGGCCTGCAGGGCGCGGTCGAATTGACTGATCTCGAACGAGAAGCCGCCGGCCACTGCGAGAATACGACCAGTATGCGGGTCCATCGCCAACAGGCCGCCGCCGACCTCCGGCACCTGCACCAGCATCCACGCGCCCGCCGGATTGTCCGGCTCTTTCGGTGAAACCCAGATCACGTCGCCGACCGACACCACTTGGGAAGGTTGCTGCGGCACGGGGCCTTTGTCGCGATCGGTCGCGGTGAACTTGCCCGCCCAACGCATCTCCTCGTAGGCGACGCGGACGGCCTCGCGATCCTTCAGCGGTTGCTGATTCTGCTGTCCCACCGGGCGCAGCCCGACGAGAATGTTGGTCCGCGTCACCTCGAGCACGACGCCCAAGCGCCACGGCGCGATGTCGGTCGCCACGTCGATCTGCGAAAGGCGGATGCCCCAGTCGCCACTGACGTCGATCTTCTGCAGCGCGCCACGCCAGCCGCGGACCCGATCGAACTCGACGAGCCCCTGATGCAACGCCTTGTAGGCGTAGGCCTGCATCTTCGGATCGAGCGTCGTGCGCACCGACAGACCGCCACCGTACAGCTTCTCTTCGCCGTACTGCGACAGCAACGTGCGCCGCACGTCCTCGGCGAAGAACTCCGACGCATAGACGTGCGCGCCGAAGCTGCGGATGTTCACGGCAAGCGGCTTGGCCTTCGCGGCGTCCGCCTGTTCCTTGGTGACGAACCCGTTGGCGGTCATCTCGCCGAGGATCCAGTTGCGCCGGTCGGTCGCCTGCTGCACGCGCCGGAGCGGGTGATAGTTGTTCGGACCTTTGGGAAGCGCTGCCAGATAGGCCACTTCCTCCAGCGTGAGGTCCTTCAGCTCCTTGCTGAAGTAGGTCAGCCCGGCAGCGGCCACGCCATACGCGTTAACGCCCAGGAAGATCTCGTTCAGGTAGAGCTCGATGATCTTGTCCTTGGAGAACGCGCGCTCGATGCGGATCGACAGGATCGCCTCGCGCAGCTTGCGGTCGAACGTACGCTCGCTCGACAGCAGCATGTTCTTGGCGACCTGCTGCGTGATCGTCGAGGCGCCCTGCACGCCGCCGCGACCCGTGAGCTTCACTTCGATGTATTTGACGGAAGCGCGCACGATGCCGATGAAATCGAGGCCGCCGTGCTCGTAGAAGCGCTTGTCCTCCGCCGAGATGAAGGCGTTGATGACCAATTTCGGCACGGTATTGATCGGCACGAAGATGCGCCGCTCGCGCGCATACTCCTTGATGAGCGAACCGTCCTGCGCGTGGATGCGCGTCATGACCGGCGGCTCGTACTCGGCGAGCCGCTCGTAGCTCGGCAGATCATTCGAGGCTTGCCACAGCAGATAGCCAACCGCAGCCGCGCCCACCATGAACAGGGCAACGCTGGTCGCGAACATGAAACCGAGGAAGCCGAGCACCATGCTACGTTGGCGCTGCTTCTTGATCTTCGGCTTGACGGGCGGCGGCAGAATCGGAGCTCGCATCAGGGTCTCTTCGAACGTCGTTATAGCGCCTCTCTGCTGACGCAAGGAGTAGCGCATCATCAGGCCCCCCGGCGCGCGCACCAATCGGCGTGCATCGCCCGGCCCAGACCCAAGAGAAACTCAGCGCAACGACCATAGCACATATTGTGGCGACAAGTCGCCCATGCCGATGTCCGGAAAGCCAATTACCCACTAAACTACCGCGACTTGCGGTGCAGTATCATACGTCGAACATGTACAACTGATTCTGCACCCGGAAGGAAGCTTGGCGGCGGCCCCAGTCCCCCTAAGCAGAGTTTGCTTAGCCTCAGCGTTCGAGCTTGGCGTCACGCTTGGCAAAGAACGCATCGACGGCGGTTGCGATTGCGGATGCGATTTGGCGCTGGCCCTCCGGCTTGCTCAATCGCGCCAGATCTTCGGCATTGCTCATGTAGCCGAGCTCGATCAGCACCGACGGGGTTTCCGGTTGTTTCAGGACCTTGAACGCCGCCGAACGCTGTGGATCCCTAGCCAGCGGCACTCGATCTCGCATGTTGGCGAGCAGCAGCCCCCGGAACGTCGCGGAATAGTTGGCTGTTTCGCGCTGCACCAGATCGATCAGGATGTTGCGGACCTGGTCTTCGACCGAGGCCGGCATCGCCGCCAAGCCCGCCAGGACGTCGGCGGCGTTCTCCTTTTCGGCCAGTCGCCGGGCTGCATCGTCGGATGCCCTGTCCGAGAGCACGTAGACGGTTGCCCCGCGCACGGCCTGCGCCAGTCCCGTCTCCGCCAAGGCGTCGGCGTGGATCGAAACGAACAGATCGGCCGCGTGCTGTCGCGAAAAGCGCACCCTCTGATCGAGCGAGACGAACGTATCTGTCTGCCGCGTGAGCTGCACGTCGTAGTGGCGTCCCTGCAACAAGATATTGCGCAGCTGCAACGCAACGGCGAGCGTCACCGACTTCTCGGTCACCGTCGGTGAGGCCACGGTGCCAGGATCGATCCCGCCATGGCCGGGATCGATGACGACCACCGGACGGGGCTTGGCCATGCCGGGGGGCACGCCCGGAGCCAGGACCGGGGCGGGTGGGGTGCCAGGTGGAATCGACGGGGCGGACAGGGCCGGCAGCGGCGTCTCGTCGTGACGAGCCCCACGCAACTTGGGATCGGCCTCGGGCGGTGGCGTTCCACCGATGATTGCCGCGAACTCCGCCGCCGAGATGCGCACCAGATCGAACGTCAGCGCGCCCTGCTCTTTGCCCGCCGCAGGCGTAAACGCGGCATTCTCGATCCGCGCCGGCCCAGCCAGATCGATCACCACCCGCGAGCGTCCCGCCTGGAACTGGCCATAACGGAAGGCGCTAACCAGGCCCTTGCCGCGCCCTCCCTCGGTCGCCGGCAACCGGAACTCGAGGTCCGCGACATCGATAATCGCTCGATACGGAGCATCGAGCGTGAACAGGCTGGCAACGATCTGGCGCGTCACGTCGATGCGAACTTGTGTCCGCTTCTCATCGCCCGTGAGCCGGATCGCCGTGGCGCGGGGCTTGGCCGCGGGATCGGACTTCGCCTTGACCTGCGCCGACCAGGCGCCTCCACCCGTGGGCTTGCCGACCGAAGGCTGCGGCACGGGCGCATTTTGCGCCAAGGCGGTGCTGTTCAGCGCCCCCCCCAGCGCACCCAAAGTGCCCAGAAAGGCGAGGAAGATCCCCCTTGTCCTCGACATGCTGATCGACACCGGATCTCCACAAGCTTTCCGCCGCGGCGCGGCACATGCTGCGCTACGTTCTAGTTCAAATTCGGTCAGGATGTTAACGGGTTGTTTGCCAATACCCAGCGAAACTCGGCCGACGTCGCCGGCACACAACACTTTGTCATACATTGCGAACATTCGGTCGCACGTGACACTTGCCTCGTGTGGGCCGACCACGTACAGTAACCTTGCTTCGAGCGCGACGTGCGCTGGGTTCAAGCGGTGGGTTTGGCTGAGGGGCGACAGGCGGCGGTGCCGCGGTTGCGTCAGTCCTGGTCGCTCTGACGGTTGCACGAGCCAAGCCGAAGCAAACGACGGCGCAACGGCGCTGCGAATTCCTGTAAAA
This sequence comes from Devosia equisanguinis, assembly GCA_945903565.1. GTDB lineage: Bacteria > Pseudomonadota > Alphaproteobacteria > Rhizobiales > Hyphomicrobiaceae > CAMDPA01. The sequence goes on from CAMDPA010000092.1 coordinate 7,358, forward strand.
CGCGCTTCGCTCTCCGGACGCTTAGGGATGGTGAGACGTGCAAGGTCGACGCAGCACCAGCGTGAGTTGTAAGGCGACAGGCTCTTGTCGCTGCTGCCAACGCGCCAATCAAAGGCGCAGGCCAGCGCGGCAAGCAGGATGACGCCGTGTACCTCTGCCGACTTTTTTGTTCTGCAGAATTCTAAGCAGAGTTCGCAAAAGAGGCCTGCCCAATTTTGCGATAAGGCTCTGCTGAAGCAAAGTACTAGGCAAGACGACTCGTTGGGCTACCAACGAAAGTCCGCTTAGTCTGCCCATCGGACCAGCGAGGGACCAGCCGGGGCCAATTCCCGAGCCGGTCGCCCGATTGAGCTTTAGAGACGATGCCGGAAGCGATTGCGACAAGACCGGGCATGCCAGGGGCCTCCAGCCCCAGCGGCCGATCCGCGCGCGGCTTCCATGCCAGGCTCCCGTCTCGGACCGCCTGCACCTTCATATCCGTTATCAACCTGACCAACCGCGCCAGCGCGAAATCGCGCATCGCTCGCCAGACGGCCACGCTAGCGGCCCCGGCCATGCGATCCAAAGGGCGCAAGGAATCCATCTCATGTCCAATAGCAATTCGAGCCCGCCACGGGGCGCCACCAACAAGATGCTGATCGATGCCACGCACCCGGAAGAAACCCGGGTCGTGGTTCTGCGTAACGGCCGCGTCGAGGAGTTTGACTACGAGTCCGCAGCCCGCAAGCTGCTCAGAGGCAACATTTATCTCGCTAAGGTGACGCGCGTTGAGCCGTCGCTTCAGGCCGCCTTCATCGACTACGGCGGCAACCGTCACGGCTTCCTCGCGTTCAACGAAATCCATCCCGACTATTATCAGATCCCGGTTGCCGACCGCCGCGCCCTGATCGAGGCGGAAGCCGCCGCCGAAGCCGAAGAGGAGGCCGCCGCAGACCGTGCCGCGGAAGCCGCCGCCGCCCGCCGCGCCCGTCGTCGCCCGCCCGCCGAGCAGGCCAGCGACGACGCGGAAGATAACGCGATCGACGTCACGCCGCTGATGCCGTCGGAGCCGATGGAGGCCGGCGCTGATGCTCATCGTGAGCAGGAGCGGGGCGAGCCAGAACGCGGAGACCACGAACGCGGAGACCACGAGCGCGGCGAGCGGGATCAAGTGGAATCCGCCGGATCGTCCGGAGACACGGGTTCATCCCGCGAGATGCCATCTTCCCGCGAGGTTCAAGAGCGCACCGAGCGCGATCCGCGGCTCAGCGCCAGCGTTCCCGAGACCAGTGATCCCGAGCCCTACTCGGTCGAACCAGTGTCGTCTCACGCCGGCGAGCAGCCCCGTGTCGAGGGTGATCAGGACTATCCGGCCGCCGCTGCCCCGGAGCAGGACAACGGCGATGGCTATCGCGAAGCCGCGAGCGAGGACAACCGCGCCCCGTCGTACGAGGCCCGCAACGGCAACGGCAACGGTTCCGATCAGGTCGAAACCGTCGAGGCGAACGAGGACGTGCTGGAGGAGGTGCCGACACGGCCACGCCGCCGCGCCCGCTCCTACAAGATTCAGGAAGTCACCAAGCGTCGCCAGGTTTTGCTGGTGCAGGTCGTCAAGGAAGAGCGCGGCACCAAGGGCGCGGCGCTCACCACCTACCTCTCGCTCGCGGGTCGTTACACCGTTCTGATGCCGAACACCGCACGTGGCGGCGGCATCTCGCGCAAGATCAGCAATCCGCAGGATCGCAAGCGTCTCAAGGCGATCGCCGCCGAGCTCGACGTGCCCGAGGGCATGGGCCTGATCATCCGCACGGCCGGCGCCGCCCGCACCACGCAGGAGATCAAGCGCGACTACGAGTACCTGCTGCGGTTGTGGGAGAGCGTGCGCAAGTTGGCGCTGAACTCCAACGCCCCGGCGCTGGTCTATGAGGAAGGCAACCTCATCAAGCGCTCGATCCGCGATCTGTACGGCAAGGAAGTCGACGAGATCATCGTCGCGGGCGAGGTCGCCTACCGCGAGGCCAAGGACTTCATGCGCATGCTCATGCCGAGCCATGCCAAGAACGTCCTGTACCACCAGGAGGCCGAGCAGCTCTTCAGCCGTTACCAGATCGAGCGGCAGTTGAACGCGATGTTCAGCCCCTACGTCCATCTGAAGTCGGGCGGCTATCTCGTCATCAACCAGACCGAGGCGCTGGTTGCCATCGACATCAACTCCGGCAAGTCCACGCGGGAGTTCTCGATCGAGGAGACGGCCTACTCCACCAACATGGAAGCGGCCGACGAGATCGCCCGCCAGCTCAAGCTGCGCGATCTTGCCGGCCTGATCGTGATCGACTTCATCGACATGGAGGAGAAGCGCAACAACCGCGCGGTCGAGCGCCGCATCAAGGACGCGTTGCGTCACGATCGCGCTCGCATCCAGCTTGGCCACATCTCGCACTTCGGCCTGATGGAAATGTCGCGTCAGCGCATGCGCACCGGCGTGCTCGAGGGCTCGACGACGCAGTGCCCGCATTGTCAGGGCACCGGCATCATTCGCTCCACCGAGTCGGTGGCGTTGGCCGTGCTGCGCGGCCTCGAGGATGCGCTGATGGCCGGCCCACCGGCCTCGCTGCTCGTCACCACGACCGCGACGGTCGCGCTCTATATCCTCAACAACAAGCGCGCCTTCATCGCCGAGATGGAAGCCCGCTACGGCATCGTCATCCAGGTCCAAGCCAGCGAGAAGATGCAAGGCGCCAACTTCTCGATCGAGCGCACCGCAAGGCGCGAGGACGCGCCACGTCGCCCCGAGCGCACGGCCGTGAACATGGAATCGGGCTTTGAAGACGAGGACGCCGATACACCGGCCAACATCGTCGAAGACGACGGCGTCGAGGAAGTCTACGCGGACGATGCCGATTCCGGGCGCGATGGCGAACGCCAAGGCAGGGAACGCCAAGGCAGGGAAGGCCGAAGCGGAGAGGGTCGAAGCGGAGAGGGCCAAAGTGCCGACGGCCAAAACGGGGAAGGCCAAAACGAGGAAGGCAAGCGCGGCAAGCGCAGGCGCCGTCGCCGTGGTCGCCGCAGCGAGTCAGAAGGTGGCCACTCCCAGCAGGGCGGCGAGCGTTCAGGCTACCGCGGCAGCGCAGGCCAACCCACGTCTGAAGGCGATGAGGGCCCCGCCGAAGGCTCTGGCGAACGCAGCTTCGTGGCTGCAGGCGACGATGACAACCGGCGCGAAGGCGGCGGCTATCACAGCGGACCGCGCGACCATACCGATGGCGATACCGACGCGCCGGAGGCCGAAGCGGCCGAGCGCGGTGGCGGTTCCGTAGCGCGTGAAGGCCACGCGGAAGGCCAGGGACAGGGCGAGGGCGAAGGCCAGCGGGGCCGCCGGCGCCGTCGCGGTCGTCGCGGTGGCCGCCGTGGCGCCGAGCGCGAGAGCGGCGATGCCGTGCGTGGCGACGGCAACACCGTTCAAGCCAATGGCACCGCCAATGACGCCGATGTGTCGAATGGTGGCACTGGCGGGCACGACGCGTACGTGCCGGCCGGCGAAGTTGCCCCCCAACACGACACGCCGCGACACGATCAGCAACAGTTCGCGCGGGATGATGAGCCGCTGAGGGTGGCACCCGAGCCGTCAAGCTGGAGGTCCGGCACTGCCACTCCGCCAGTGGAGCCTGTTCAGCGCGAGGTGGTGTCCGCTTCCATGGAGAACGCAATACCAGCCTCGTATCAAAGCGATGTCCCCACCCGCGCTGCGGAGATGGCCAAACCCGAGCCTGAGCTTGTGGAGCTGGCCGCGGTTGCACCGCCCACCGCGTCCAGGCGGGAGCCGGTTGCTGGCGAGCCTGTGCTGGCGCGCGTCGTCGTACGGCCCGACAACGCCGTCGTCCAGGAAGCCGAAGAAGCCGCTCGGCCAGCGCGCCGCGGCTGGTGGCAACGGAAATAGTTCCCACCGGGGCTCCGGAAGTAGACTCCAGGAATAGAAAACGCCGCGGCACCTGTTGCCGCGGCTTTTTCGTGCGTGCCGCCGGCCGAGCGTGTGTCGATCTCAAAAAATCTTCGCCCCATTTCAATCAAATGTTTAGGTGGATCGAATTTAATCAAGTCCTGACAATAGCTTGTATCCGCCTCGGCAAGTCCGGTCTGCGTTGGAGTCCCGTTTCATGAGCGTATCTACCGTTGGGTCCCTTCACCCCATGGCCGGCAGCCTTGCCGGAGAAACCAAGGAGCACGCACGCTACTCGCGCCGCGTCGCTGTCGACATCGTCGCTTTCTTTGACGTGACCGCATTGGTCCTCGGTGCCATCCTTCCCGCCTACATCTATGGGTACGCGGGCGGCCTCGAAATCAAGTGGATGCTCGTGGTCAAGGCTACGATCTTGACGGCTCTCATCCACCACGCCTGCATGCAGCTGTGGAACATGTACGACGAGAGCAAGCTGCACGATTTCCCGGTCTATCCCGGTCGCCTCCTGGCCGCATTGACGATGTCGACGTTTGCCGCGCTGGGCCTTGGCATTCCGTTCACGGTCGCCGAGCTGCACCTGTGGGTGTGGTATGCGGCCTGGATTTCGGCCAGCTACACCGCCATTCTCGGTTGCCGGATCATCGCCCGCGCGGTGCTTGCGAAGATGACAAAGGCTGGCCGCTTCGATACGCGCGTCGCCGTGTTCGGCGCTGGCGAGATCGCCAGGCGGGTGCAGGACCACCTCAAGTCCCAGGGCACCAGCGTCACGTTCGTCGGTGTCTATGACGACCGTCCCCGCGACCGCCTCGACGCCGACGGCCTCGACATCAAGGGCCGCCTGGAAGACCTGATCCGGATCAGCCGCGGAGGCGCCATCGACCGGATCGTGATCGCCCTGCCGCAGACCGCCGATCAGCGCCTGTCGATGATCGCAGGCAAGCTCCAGCAGCTGCCGGTCAGCATCCACGTCGTCACCCACATCGCCTCCGACATGATCGAGCAAGGTCCCGCCCACAAGGTCTCCGCGATCGGCAGCGTCGGTCTGCTTGACGTCAAGGCCAAGCCGCTGACCGACTGGGCGCCGATCGTGAAGCGCGCGGAGGACGTCATCATCGGCGGCGTGCTGTTCATCGTGGCCCTGCCGGTGATGGCCCTCATCGCGCTCGCCGTCACGCTCGAGAGCCGCGGTCCCGTGCTGTTCCGCCAGCATCGCCGCGGCCTCAACCAGGACGTGATCGAAGTCTACAAGTTCCGCACGATGAAGGTCATGGAAGACGGCGACAAGATCGAGCAGGCGCACACGGACGACCCGCGCATCACGCGCGTCGGCAAGGTGTTGCGCCGCCTGAGTCTCGACGAACTGCCCCAGCTCTTCAACGTCCTGCGCGGCGAGATGGCCCTTGTCGGTCCCCGGCCTCACGCCGTGGTCCATGACGAAAAGTGGAGCGAGATGCTCTCCAACTACGGCGTTCGCCATCAGGTCAAGCCCGGCATCACCGGACTTGCGCAGGTGGAAGGTTGCCGCGGCGAGGTCAACTCGGCCTCCGATATCGAAGCTCGCGTCGCGCAGGATCTAGCCTACATCCGCAATTGGTCGCTCGGCCTCGATCTCCAGATCCTCGGCCGCACGCTCGGCGCGGCGGTATGGGGCAAGAACGCCCACTGATCATACGGTTTACATTGATCGACGGGCGTCCAGTCATCCGGCTGGGCGCCCGTCGGCGTTTGTCCGGCTGGGTGATGCAATAGTATCCGGGGGCGGTGCTGAAACCAACGTCGACAGCGTGGCAACTCTGACGCCGCTTTAGAACCGCTTTGTCAGCGTGGTCGTCACGCTGTGCGCATCGAACGTGTGGAACCCTATGTTGGAAAGGTTGCGGGTATAGGTGTACTGCACCATGGGGGCGAGGCCGAAGATCCGCCAATCGCGCTTGGTGAAGTGCGCCGTGGCGTCGATCCTCTCGTCCTCGCGGGCTTCGCGGGACGTTGGGTAGACGCCCTCGTAGTTGCGGTGCGTATAGAGCAGCTGGCCATAGACGCTGATGCCGAATGGCATCTCGCGGTAGACGCCGAAGCCGGCATTCCAACCGTCGTAGTCGAGGTGAGCGCGCTGCGTGCGCTCGCGCTCGAACCCGCCGAGCACGCGAATGAACCCGGCCGCATCGATGGCATGATCGACGGCTAGCGTCGATCCGCAATGCCAGCCGTCCAGGTGGACCAGCGCGTCGTGCTCCTTGTTCACGCAGGTGCCGCCGGCATTTACGAGATCGCGCGGGGATAGCCGAAGCATCGTGTGCAGGCGGCCGCCGTAGACCATGCTGTAGGCATCGCCGCCGAACCATCGCCGCGCCACGGTCGCATAGGCGGCAACATCGCCGAACGACAGGCGGTAGCGCGGGCCGATCTCCGCCGAGGCGACGATATCGTCGAAACTCTCGGCTTTGAACTCTCGGATATGCGCTCCGCCGCCCACCACCATGTCCAGGCGGTCGGTAAGGGCCAGCCGGTAGCCGCCAAGTACGCCGGTCATCAAGCCGATGCCGCTCTGCTTGCGGTTCTGCTCGTCGAGCGAGAAATCGAGGCCGTCCAATTTCGCGGTCTTGACGTTCGCGCCTTGATTGAAGTTGGTCGATGGCGCGATCGAGACGTAGGTGGAGAAATGCCAGCTGCGGCGCTGGTCCATCGCATCGATGAAGCGGCGCACCGTGGTCTCGAGGTCAGGGTTCGACGCCGCGCCGAGCACCAGCTCGAAGTGATGACGCGCGCTTTCGTCTTCTTTCTTCAGAAACAGCGCGTGGGCAAGTTCCATCCGCGCACGCAAGTGCTTGGGCTGGCTGGTGAGCAGATTGCGCAGGATCTCGATGGCTTCATCGTGGCGGCCTTGCGCCTTGCGGAGCCCTCCGAGCAGCAGCCGTGCGTGCACAACAGAGTCGGCCCTGGTCGGCTTCCACGCGCCGAGCAGCTGATCGGCTTCGTCGAACGCGCCATTGCTGATCAACTGCTCGATCGCCATGCCGCGCTGGACGTCGTCGAGTTGCGGCCGGCGTGCCTTCACCGAGTCGAGCGAAAGATACTCACCCGAACGTGCTCCAGCCGCTGGAGTTTGCTGCGCAAGCGACGGCGTACCCGTCAGCGCCATCACTGCGGCGAGCACGGCTTGAGCAATGCGCCGCGCCGCCTTGGAGCGAGAGACTGGCAGCGAACCGTTGAACATTGACTGTGCCCCACACACGCAGCGGTTCACGCCAGTGCGCGGGCCCACGAGGGAGCCGCCGCCCACTGGCGTCCAAAGCAGGTTTGCTTCGACGAACTACTGCTTTTTACCGCCGAACGAGCCGACAATAGCGGTGGATCCGCTGGCCAGGGCAATCGCTCGAGAAAGGGGCTTGCGGAGAGAGAAAGGGGATTCACAAGAGGTGAGTCGGTGTGATTGATGGGCTTCCATCCGAATCGGATGGAGAAGGCCCATGTCCGCAGCCCGCCCGCAGCTTGCCACCCCGTCGAAGA
>CAMDPA010000093.1 GCA_945903565.1 Devosia equisanguinis
CTACGATGGTGTGGTTTTCGATAGCTGGCAAGCGCGCTCCCCGCCGACGCCGCGCGAGACCTCGGCGGGCTGCGCGGGCGTTGCTGGTCGCTCCGGCGCGAGCGCCGACGCGATGCGCTTGCCCGCCCTACCCAACGTCAGACCTTCACCGACGGCTCGATGCCCTCGGGGAAGATGTCCTCGGGCTTGGCCAAGCGCTTGGCGATGCCCTGCTCGAACGAATACTGCAGGAATGCTGCGAGCGTCGGGCGGTTCGCTTCGATGCCGAACGGGTAGATGTCGCGGCCGAACTGCTCTTCGAGCTGCTCGATATAGTGCGGCAGCCACGGCACGGGATAGCGCGATACGCCGCTCTCGCGCAGGCGCTCGAGGCTGCGGTCCTTCGATTCCTCGAACGCGAGGCACAGGTTGCGGGCGAGCCACGGGTACTCGGCCAGGATATCCTTGCGCATCGCGATGACGTGCATGATCGGATAGATGCGCGTCTTCGCGAAATATGCGGCCTCGCGCTCGCGATAATCAGGAAACAGCCGGGCGACATCGGGGTGTCCGCGCTGCATCGCCGAGGGCGTGCTGGCCGTCATCACGGCATCGATCTCGCCGGAAACCAGCATCTCGTTGAGCGTCTTGTCGGGTTTGCGGGTGAGCTTCAGGCCTTTGGGCAGATCGAGATCGACCTTCTCGGTGCGGCCTGCATTCTCGGTGCCGGCTTGCACCCATTCGATCGAGGTGAGCGGCACGCCGGCTTCGTGCTCGAGCCAGCCGCGCGAATAAACCGCCGCGGTTTGCGCCCACTCCGGCAAGCCGACGCGCTTGCCCTTGAGGTCGGCCGCGCTTTTGATGCCGGCGCGCTTGTTGACGTAGAACGACGAGATGCGGAACACCCGGCTGGCGAACACGGGCAAGCCGATGATGTCGCTGCCGGGCGCTGTCGCCTGGGCGGAGAACTTGGCGAACGACATTTCGCTGACGTGCCATTCCCGGCCGGCGGCGAAACGCGAGAATATCTCGTGGATGTCGAGCGTCAGCCATAGCGGCTCGATGCCGGGGGCCTGCACGTCGCCCTCGCGGAAATCGCGGAAGTGATCGTATTCGCTGATGGCGATGGTGAGCGGGATTTTCTTCATGGGCTGTCGCGGCTCCGTGTGATGTCGACGAAGTTGATAACACGCGGTCGCGAGCCGAAGCCAGCTTAGGTCGCCCGCCGCCCCGCCAATTGCCGCTCGCGATGAGCGATGAACACGCCCGCGCCGACGATCAGCGTGATGCCGAACCAGGTCGCCACATCGGGGAATGTACCGAAGGCGAGGTAGCCGACCAGCGCCGCGAACACGAGCATCGCGTAGGTGTAGGGCGCGATCACCACGGCTGGCGCATGGTTGAACGCCGTGATCATCAGGCCTTGCCCCACAACAGCCAGCGCAATGAGGGCGGCGAGTTTCGGCACCGCGGTCAGCGGCGGCGTGTGCCAGAAGAACGGCAGGAATGGTGTCAGCGCCAACGCCCCCATCAAGCCATTGTGGGTGACGTTGAGCAGTGGAGGCGAGGAACCGGACAGCTTGCGATTGGCGATGAAGTAGAGACCCAAAAGCACACCGGCGAGCAACCCGATGTAGTAGCCGATCGTGTCGCCACCGAACCCCGGCTTGAGGATCACGAGGACGCCGAGAAAGCCAACCGCAATCGCGATTTTTCGCCGAATCCCGATCCGTTCCCCAAGCAGAAATGGCGACAGCGTCGTCACCACGATCGGCCCGAGCATGAACATCGCCGTCGCGTCGGCGAGTGGGATGTAGGTCAGCGCCCAGTAGAGGGCAGCAACCGCTGCCGCGCTGAAGGCGCCACGCAGGAACTGCCCGTCCAGGGGTGCCGGCATGAACACCCGCCAGCCATATGTGGGGGCCGAGATCAGCGCCATGATCACGAACGTTCCGGTGTACTGGAACCAGATCATCTGGGCCGGGCCCACCTGGTCGAGAAAGGTCTTCGCAAGGCCATCCTTGGTCGCCAGGACCGCCGTGGACAGCACCATCAGCCCGATGCCCAGCAAAGGCTTGTGAACCGCCATCACGCGCTATCCAAGTTGAGGGGGCCGACGCCTGCATCCTGGCCCATTTCCCCGATAGCCTGTAGCCTGTGTTCGCGATCGAAACATCAAGCTTTCCACTCAAGCTCTCTGCAAGGATACCGAATGGCTCGGCTCGCCGCTCTCGTCTTGGCTCTCGCAGTGCCGTTCGCCATGGGGACGTCGCAGGCTTCGGCACAGTCGCCGCGCGCCTGTCCGCACGCGGAATCGGATCGCGACAAGATCGCGTTGACCTTGAAGTCCGCCGCCACCTGCAAGATGGCCCACGACCTGATGAACGCCTGCCGCAGCAATACCAGCGGCGACATCGAATTCGCCGAGATCGTGATCGAGCGATGCGAGGGCGGCTTCCTGCCGGGCCTGTCGACGCGGGCCAAGCAGTCCTATGAGCAGGAGCGGCAGCAGTGCCGGAGCCGCTACGCCAAGAGCCGTGGCACGATGTTCGTGTCGTTCGGGGCAACCTGCGAGGCCGGTGTTGCTGCAAAATTTGCCGGCGAGGCGGCGCGCCGGTCGCGCGGGCGATAGAAAGTAAACTTGGCGCGTTTCTCCCTCTCCCCCTCATACTTCATGAGGGGGAGAGGATCGGGGAGAGGGGCCGCACGGGATGCGCCCATAACAGAAGGCTCCAGCGCAAGCGGCTGCCCCTCTCCCTAACCCTCGCCCCTCTGAAACGAGGGGAGAGGGGATACGCCACCATTGCTCGCGCAACAGACTACTTGCTGTCGAAGCCGACCTGATAGGTCTTGGTCAGGAAATCGCGAACCCAGGTTCGTGCTTCCGGAGAGATCGTGGTTGCGCTCTTGAACAGGGCCTCGCCGACCTTGTCGGTCACTTGCTCGTACTCGCCGATCGCGTTGTCGCGCTTGGCTAGGTACTCGGCGTCCTTGGTCATGGCGCGCACCGCATCACGATAGGTCTCGACGATGTCGTCCGGCGTGCCTTTGGGCAGCAGCAACAGCTTTTGCGCGGGGAAGCCGGAAATCAGGAACGCCCGCATCGCTTCCCATTCCACGCCGGACGGCTTCTTGCCGTGCACGATCTGGTAGGCCTCTTCGAAGTGCGGCAGATCCGGGAAGTTCGGATCGCGGATGAGGTTGCCGTTGGCGTCGAGAACGCCCCAACTGAACAACGCGACGGCCTCGCCGCGCTTCACCAGCGGCATCGAGCTGCGCAGGTAGGCCGACGTCGTCTGGTAGTCGATCGTCGCCTCGCCGCGCTCGAACGCGAGGCGCCCTTCGCCGCGGCCGGGGAAGCCCGTCACGTGCTGCACGTCGAGGCCCAGCAGGCGGAAGCCGAGCAGCGGCACCAGATCGAGCGAGGTGACGCCTTGGCTCGCGTAGAACAGCTTGGCCTTGACGCTGGTGATGTCTTTCAAGGACTTAACGCCGGCCTTGGCGCTGATGTAGGCGACGCCGCCGGTTGGGCCGGCAAGAATGAGCTTCCAATCGTTGTATTCGTATTTCACGCGCGGTTCGCCCAGCAGGTAGGGGAACTGCGTCGAGCCCGACGTGCCAAGGATCGTGAGCCCATCGCCCTTGGCGGAGGCCGCGAAGAAGTTTGCGCCGCCGACCGAGCCGCCGCCGGGCTGGTTCTTAACGACCACCGACGGGTTGCCCTTGAGGTGCTTGGACAGGTAGATCGCGATGAAGCGGCCCCAAACGTCCGAACCGCCGCCGACGCCGAACGGGATCACGAACGTGATCGTCTTGCCGGCGAAGTCCGCGGCGTTAGCGGGGGCTGCACCACATGCGAGCCCGGAAACACTCGCGGCCAAGCCGGCCACCAACAACGATCGGCGATGCATTCATTACCTCCCTCGATTTATTGGGCCTTGATGGATTGGGCGGCGTTATGCGCACGGGATCCACAGCGCAACCAACCAACCTCTTTGACTGAACAAGCTATCATGCGGATTTGGGCGCGGTCAGAGGCATTCGTATTATCAATTGGTTGGGACCGTAGGTCGGGCTGAGGCCGGCCCTTTTGCCGGTTGAAGCCCGACGCGTCGCTCTGAACTGTCTGGCTCTGGATTGTCGGGCTTCGCGCGAAGGGCGCTCAGCACCGACCTACGCGCACGTCAGATGCCATTACCCTGGGACAGGGGCCGATGCGCAGCATCGCTCACGACGCAGGTGATATCAGCAGGCGCGTGATGATGGCGGCGAACTTTGCGTCAATAGTCGTAGAACAGCCCCGATACGCTTTCTTCGTTGGCGGTGCGCTTGATCGCTTCGCCGAGCAGGTTGGCGATCGGCAGGACGCGGATGTTGCGCGCGGCTTTCATGGCTTCGGTCGGCTGGATCGAGTCGGTGATGACAAGCGACTTGATCCGGGAGGCCGAGATGCGCTCCACGGCCGAGCCGGACAAGACGCCGTGGGTGATGTAGGCCATCACCTCCTTGGCGCCGGCCTTCATCAGCACGTCCGCCGCGTTGCACAGCGTGCCGCCGGAATCGACGATGTCGTCGACCAGGATGCAGCGCTGGCCCTCGACGTCGCCGATCACGGTCATCGATTCGATCTCGCCCGCCCGTTTGCGCTGCTTGTCGCAGATCGCGATCGGAGCGGAAATGCGCTTGGCCAACGCGCGGGCGCGAACCACGCCACCGACGTCCGGCGACACCACCATGATGTCGGAGAGCTCGTAGCGGTCCTTGATGTCACGCACCATCACCGGCGCGCCGAACAGGTTGTCGGTGGGTATGTCGAAGAAGCCCTGGATCTGACCGGCGTGGAGATCGAGCGTCAGCACGCGGTCGGCGCCGGCGCGCTCGATCATGTTGGCCACGAGCTTAGCCGAGATCGGCGTGCGCGGGCCCGGCTTGCGGTCCTGCCGGGCGTAGCCAAAGTAGGGCATGACCGCCGTGATCCGCCGTGCCGATGCCCGCTTCAGGGCGTCGATTAGGATCAGCAGCTCCATCAGGTTGTCGTTGGCGGGATGCGCCGTCGGCTGGATGACGAACACGTCCTCGCCGCGCACGTTGTCGTGCAGCTCGACGAAGATCTCGTGGTCGGCGAAGCGCTTGCAGACGCCATCGACGAGCTTCATGCGAAGCTCCGTCGCGATTGCTTCGGCGAGGGGGCGATTGCCGTTGCCCGAGACGAGTTTGATCCGGAGTTCGTCGCCGACGCCCGACTTCTTACGGGAAACGATGGTCATCGGGCCGCCCCTTGTCCTTGCCGCGGAAGGCTAATAGCAACGAGGCCCCGCACTGTAAATGGCGGGGCCGCTTCGATTTTCCGATTATCTGACAGTCGTGTGACCCGATCGCCAGCGATTGGGGCCGCGCCTCACGTCCTGGAGCGCGGGGCCCCTGCCGTGCGCGGCGCACCAGAAGGCGCGCCGCTACTGGCCTTATGCTCGTCGATCAACGTCTTGATCTTGCTGGCGGCGCCTTGAGCGGCCTCCTGGGCGATGCCGCCCCAAGAGCCGTCGAGCGCTCCGGCCTGGATATCGTTGTTCTGCGAAACGGTGGCCAGCAGCCCGCCGCTTGGATCAGTAACGCGCCAGTCGATCTTGACGGACTGCTTGCCGTCCTTGGCTGCGCTCACCGACACCTTGCCCGCGACCGAGTAGGCACGCTGGCCAGCACTTGCGTTGCCGATCCCGGCCTGCGTCAGTTCCTGACGCATCGCCGCCGAAAGCGACGCATTGCCGTCGCCTGGCGCCCCAATGACGTTGGGCACGAGCGCCGCCGACGTCGCAGCCGCGCCGGTTGTCGCACCGCGATCGATGCTGCCGGTTGTCTGATTGGTCGCGACCGCGGCCGGGGCATCCTGCGCGGCACTCGCATTCGCCGGGGTACTGGGACCGGCGCCGACACCGACGGGTGGGGCTGAATTGCTGCTGGCTGTCGTCGCTGTCGTCGGGGAGCCAAAGCTCGCCAGCGCCGTCGAAAGCGACGTTGCGGTCTTGTCGGTGATCCGCTGTGCGACTTCGGGCGTGATCGCAGACCACGGGTTCTTCGCGTCGCCGCCCTGAGCCATCTCCTCGCCCTGGATGCGGTTGACGCGCTTACCGGCAGGGTCGGTCAGATCGAAGATATAGGCGATCTTGGTGCTGGCGCGCTCGCGCGTCGCGACCATGTAACCGCGCAGCGTGTAGTCCGGCCGCTCGCCGTCCTTGCTGACGGAAACGCGCTGGCGCTCGAGCGACGAGCCGAGCAGGCCCCCGACATCCTTGCTGACGGCATCAGGCGCGCCCATGATCGGAGCCACCGCGACCTTGCTTTGGCTCGACGTTGATTGTTGCACCGGCAGCACGGCAGGGCTCGACGTCACCGATGTCGGCTGGTCGTTCGAACCAAGCAGATTGCTCGAACCGCAGCCGGCAAGGCTCGCGGCGCTCAAAGTCGCGCAAATGGCCAGCACCAGAGGTGCTCGTTTACGGCTGTGTCTCATCTGCCAAGCCGCGACAGCGTCAGTGGTCGTCATGATGACGTCCCCCTATCCTGGGTCCCGCTGTTCTCCGGTGCCGGCTTACTAACTCTGCGGCCGCGATTGTCTTCCGGTACTCATGCTGCCCCGTTGTAAGCACCGGATTCGACAACCGTAAAGCGCCGTGCCACGTCAATTGCGCCTGATCCTTAACACGGCGCATGTATTCAGTGGATATACCTGTGGAGAAGGCCTTACCCGACAACGATGGCGGAGATTTGGCGGCCGTAGTCGGGTTCACCGGCCTTCGTCGTGCGGCGATAGCTGAAGAACCGAGAACCACTCGCGAACGTGCAGGGTGACTGCCGCTCGACCTGGACAATGCCGGCGGCGATGAGCTGGCCCTCGACGAAGCCCGGCAGATCGAAGTGCGGGCGCGCATCCGGTGTGGGGCGGGCGAAGTAGCGGGCGTAGGCGGCGTCGGATTGCAGGAAACGCTCCTCGAACTCGGGCCCGACCTCGTAAGCGGGCTGGTTGATGCACGGGCCCACGGCGGCGCGAATATGACGCCGCTTGGCGCCCAGGCGCTCCATTTGGGTTATCGTCGCTTCGAGCACACCGGTGAAAGCCCCGCGCCAGCCAGCGTGGGCGGCGGCAACCACCTTGGCTTCAGGGTCGGCAAACAGCACCGGCGTGCAATCCGCCGCCAGCGCGCCGAGCACCAGGCCGGGGGTGCGGGTAACGAGGGCGTCGGCCTTGGGCAGGTCTTCTCGTGGGATCGCCCGGTCGACGACAAGGGCGGTGGCGCTGTGGATCTGGTAGAGCGTGAGCACCTGTTCGGCCTCGGTCTGGCCCAGCGCCAAGGCCACCCGCCGGCGGTTCTCGGTGACGTGTGCGCGATCGTCCTGCGAGCCGTGGCCGCAATTGAGCGAGGCGTATATGCCCTGCGAAACGCCACCTTCACGCGTGAAGAAGCCATGCCGGATACCATCGAGGCCGGACAAGCAGCGGGCGATGAGTGGGGTGGTGGGCATGGATAATCCTGGCGACGCGCGTCGAGGGGGCAACCAACATGGCGCGCCTTTACACTGACCGAGTCAGGCGCTTTGTCTCGTTCACCCTTTACGTCATGGCCGCGCAGGCGGCCACCCACGGCCCGTATCCGAATGATATTCCTTGACGTTCGAATGCTCACTGAAGCGGTAGCCCACTACTTGCTGCTTGTGGCGTGCTGAGAGGTGTCGTGGGTGGCCGCCGTCGTGCTCCGCACGCATCCGCGTGACGCGGCCATGACGGGGGGATTTGGCTTGGTGCGTCAAACAAATTGCGACCTACGACGTGCGCGCGATCTGATCCAGCAGCTTGGCCAGCGTCTCTGGCATCGTGATGTGCGGATTGTGGCTGGCGTCGAGCTCGTGGTAGCGCCAGCCGGGCTCGGATTTCGCGCGCGTCGCGAACGGACGGAACGAGTCGGCAGGGCCGACGCGGGTGCAGAAGATATAGGTGCGCGGCAGGGTCAGCTCGCCGCCGGTGAGATGCAGTGGTTGCGCGAATGTGGCGATCGGCTGGGGGCGGCGGCGCGGGAGCATCCACGCGAGATCCTCCGGCGCGGTGTCGGGCGGCGGGGGATTCGGCTGGACGAGATAGCCCTGGCCTTCGACGCGCGCCCATTCCTCCGCGCGGCGGCGATGCTCCGGCGGGGCCATGTCGAACATGCATTGGCCGTCGCGCGGCACGAATGCATCGAGATAGACGAGCTGGCGGATGCGATCCCGGGCGCGGTCGGCGACGCCGGTCGCGACCATGCCGCCGTAGCTGTGGGCGACCAAAGTAACGTCGGTCAGGTCCTCGGTCTCGAGCACGCCGAGCACGTCGTGGATGTGGGTGTCGAGCGCGACCGATGGCGCGGAGAGATGCCAGCGTTCGCCCAGGCCGGTATGCGTCGGCGTGACGAACTCGTGGCCCGCGGCGCGCATCAGCGGCCGCATCTTCTTCCAGGCCCAGGCAGCGCTCCAGGCGCCATGAACGACGACGATGGTTGGCATGGGCGCCTATCCCCCAGTCGGTTCCAAAATGTCGAAGCCGCAGTCGCGGTCGAGAGTGAGGACCAGGCCGCGCTTGTCGACGGTGGCGTCGTTGGTTTGCGGCGATTTCATCCCACCGCAGGGTTCGGGCATGAACCAGCCGGTTTCCTCGGGCGCGTCCGGGTTCTTGATGTCGATGACGCGGACGCCGCCGGAAAACCACGCGCAAAAAAGCCGCGTGTCGGTCAGGTTCTCCTGGAACTGGTGCATGCCGAAGCGGCCGATCCTGGAGAACGGCGAGGCGCTCTCGGGCACGTGGAACATCGACAGCGCCTTGATGCCGTCGCGCTTGGCCACGTCGAACACCCATAGCCCCGCGTGAAGCTGGCCGTATTTGTGGTCGTGCTCCTCGTCCGCCGCGACGGCGATATCGCGGCCGGCCACGGGGAACGGCACCTTCAGGATGGTGTGCGTCGGCTCGGGGAACGGCGGGTGATAATCGTAGGCGCCGATCACCTTGGGGTTGCGGATGTCCTTCACGTCGAGCACGCGGATGCCGGCGTTCCACACCGCGGCCCACAATTCGTCCTTGTGGCGCAGCGCGTGATGCAAGCGGTTCTTGTAGCCCTTCCAGGTCGGCACTTCGCCGGCTGCGATGTGCTGGCCCGGCATCCACCAGCGCGCGACCTCGGTCGGGTTCGACGGATCCTTGAGATCGTAGATCACAAGGATGTTGCCGATGTAGCCTTCCATCTCGGTGGAGATGTAGGCGTAGTTGGCGTCCATATCGAAGCGGTGCACACCGAAGCCGTGCGTCTTCACGTAGCTGAGCAGCTTGGGCGCCTGCTTGTTGGACACATCCCAGACCTTGAAGCCGCCTTCGGCGTAGGGCGTGGCGAGGAAATCGCGGGCGAGCGCAATTTGATGCGGCTTGATGTTGAGCGCGGCGGCCAGCTCGGCGTCCTTCGGCGGCCTGCCGAGCGAGGCCATCAGGCGCGCTTCGGCTTCCTTCAGGTTGGCGGCGGCGCGGGTGGCGTGGCGCTCGTTCTGCTCGACGTTGGTGATCATGATATCGCCGACGACGCGCACCTTGTGGGTGTGCGAGCGCTGGGTCTCCAGCGGGAGGGTGGCGACCACCTTCGGCTTTTTCGGATTGGATATGTCGATGACGCTGGTGCCGTGCGGCGGCTTCATGTGGCCGACGAAGGCGTAGTCGCCTTCGACATAGACCTGGCCGCCGCCGGGCAGATCGAGATGGCCGACGCCGCGCATGTTTTTGGCGAGCGGGATGGCGGAGGAACCGCTGCTGCGACTGGCGGCTTTCGGCTTCGCCTCCGCCTTGGTCTTGCTCGCTACTTTGGCCGCGACCTTTTTCTTGGCGATCGTCTTGCCCTTCACCGCCTTCATTGCCCTGGCCTCCTCGTCTGCATGGCAACTCCCACCGGCGACTTTTGGCAGCAGACGAGGGAGATGTCATCCGGGTTCGGCGCATCCAGGTACGCCGAACCGCAACGTGGTTACGCTTGACCAGGGGCGGGCCTCAGCCCACGCCGGCCTGCTCCTCGATGCGGGCCATGTCGTCGTCGGAGAGGCCGAAGTGGTGGCCGATCTCGTGGATCAGGACATGCGTGATGAGGTCGCCGAGCGTGACGCCGGTGTCCGACCATTCGTCGAGCAGCGGGCGGCGGTAGAGGAACACCATGTCGGGGCCTTGCGGGACGTCGGAGGTGCTTTTGCGGTCCAGGCTGACGCCCTGATAAAGGCCGGTCAGATCGAACGGGTCCTCGATGCCCATCTGGTCGAGCACTTCCTCGGTGGCGAAGTCGTCGACACGGATCACGACATCGCCGGCGGCGCGGCGGAACTCCCCGGGAAGGCGGTTCCAGGCAGCGGTCGCCATCGCCTCGAAATCGGCCAAGGACGGCGCCTCGGCATCGGCCCAGCGGATGGTGTCGTTCATTGTCGTTACCCTCTTTTTTGTTTGGGCCGATCAAGTATCAAGCCGAGGGTGAAGCGCAAGGGAATTGAATGTTGTTTCGGGCGAACATAGGTGGTTTCACGCGAGGCGTGCGATCAGCACCAGCTCGCGCAATGTGAAGCGCCAATCGCCGTCCGCGACGGACTCTGGTTTCAAGAACGCGGCAAGGCATGGTTTGGTGGCCCGGATTCACGCGCTCATCTGTTCGGCGCCGTAGATCGACGCCAAAGCCTTGCTGCGAAGCCATAGCACGTCGACGAGCGTGTCGAGGTGGGGCGACGTCAGGCCTTCGGCGCGGCACTGATGCAGCAGGGCCAGGGCCTCGCCCGGCGCGCGGAAGACGATGTCGCGCAGATGTGCCAGCACGCGGCCGGCATCGACGCCAGCGTCGGCCGCGAAGCGCTCCCAATGTTTCGGCCCGATCTCGTCCATCTCGTACTTGCCGCCGATCTTCATGGCGAGCTTGATGCCTTTCTCCTTGCCGGCGTAGGGGAGGTAGCTCGCGATGTCGTAGAGCGGGGCGAGGCGAATGCGATTACCGGAGAGCATCAGCAGGGCGTAGTTCTTCGAGTGCGCGTCGGTGCCGCCGATCACGAAGTTGTAGGCGAGCGCGCGCACGAAGCGGTCGGCGTCTACGTCCGGCGCGGAAGAAGTCGACTTCAGCAAATGCAGGATTCGCGCGGCGTTCGGGCCGCCCTCGTTCTCGTATTTCTGCCGGGGGTGTACGCCCAGCGCCTGGCACATGTCTTCCTGGTGCAGGCGGACGATCTGACCTTGCGCGTTGGCGGGACGGTCGTAGCGCGTCGAGCAAATGACGGGGATGCCGGCGACATCGATCACCTGGGATTGTGCAACGACGAGGCCCAGCCGCTCGGCGAGGCGCAGGCAGAAGTGCTCGTTCTCGATCTGGCCGTCGCGCTGGTTCGCAAGCGGCTTGAGAATGTGCGTGGTCGGGCGGCGGCCGCGCGGAAGGCCCCAGCGGTTGCCTTCGCGCGCCAGCGCCGTCTTTGCCTGGGCGCCGGGGAGGCTGAACTGGCCACCGGTTGCGCTGCCGCGGCCGCGGCCGGGATTGGCTGCAAGGTCGCTGATGAGCTTCTCGAAGGCTGCCTCGTCGAGCCACTCGATCTCGCTCTGGCCAGCAATTTCAGCGATGCGGTCCGGCGCGATGAATTGGACCGCGCCGGGGCAGTCCTCGCCGACGGCGCCGAGCAATGCGAAGCCGTTGTTGGCCGAGACCTGATGCAGCTTTCCCCAAGCGGAAAGCGTGATCTCATTGTCGGGCAGGAGGCCCCACATGTAGGCGGAGATCGCATCGTGGCCATGCTGGGCCTTGTCGAGCGGCATCGACAGCGAGAGGGGAACGGCGAGCGGGTCGCGTGGCCATGCGGGATCGTATGTGTACGTGAGCTTGTTGTCGCTCTGCTCGACGAGGCCGCAGCGGCGCCCGTTCATGAGAACAAGAAGCTGTTTGGCGGTCATCGCACAGCCTTTGGCTTCGTGCCGACGATGGCGTCGAGATCGATGGAGTCGTCGGGCAGTGGTTCGTCGAAGACGACGTTGGCGGGACGGTTCGTGGGTGGCTTGGCTGGGCCAGATGCGGGGGTGACGGTGGGCTCCTGGATGTCGATCACCAGGCCGAGCGCCGCGATCATGCGCAGCGCAATGGAGATGTGCGCGGTGTCCTTGCCGCGTTCGATCTCCGACACCTTCGGCTGATTGACGCCTGCGAGCTCCGCCAGCCTGGCTTGGGTCAGCCCACGGGCTTTTCGTGATGCGGCTATAGCCGATCCGATATCAGAAGCGGTGCGAACCGTCGCCATGATCGCCTGACCTGTGCTCAAACGGGGGATGAGTCAGGATTTATATCAGATATGGTATTCGATGTCTATATCTTATCGGGCATATCATTGACAGCTTGGCAACTGTTCTGGACCTTCCCAGCTCAAAAATATCATATTTGATATAAATAAACCGAAGATCCACTGCGATCGCGAGGGTAAACCGATCAATAAATACTTGATACGATATATATCGTGAACCGTGAAGCGTCATCTCACACATTATATCCGATACGATATTCATAATCAAGCTTTGATATGGCGTATCCGATATAGAGTGCGGGGCCAGATCGATGGAATCTGGCCCCCGTCGCCCGACTTGGGCGCCCTACTTGAACGTGCGGACGTCGACGAAGTGGCCGGCGATCGCGGCGGCGGCGGCCATCGCGGGAGAGACGAGGTGCGTGCGGCCTTTGTAGCCCTGGCGGCCTTCGAAGTTGCGGTTGGAGGTCGAGGCGCAGCGTTGACCGGCTTCGAGCTTGTCGGGGTTCATCGCCAGGCACATCGAGCAGCCGGGCTCGCGCCACTCGAAGCCGGCGGCCAGGAAGATCTTGTCGAGGCCTTCCGCTTCCGCCTGCTCCTTGACGAGGCCGGAACCGGGCACGACCATCGCGTTGACGTTGGCGTTGACGGTCTTGCCCTTCGCGATCGAGGCGGCCACGCGCAGATCCTCGATGCGGCTGTTGGTGCACGAGCCGATGAACACGCGGTCGACCTTGAGGTCAGTGATCTTCTCGCCGCCCTTGAGGCCCATGTACTCGAACGAGCGGATCGCCGAGTTGCGCTTGCCTTCGTCGGTGATCTCGTCGAGCGTCGGCACGCGGCCGGTGATGGTCGTCACCTGCTCAGGGCTGGTGCCCCAGGTCACGATCGGCGGCAGCTTGGCGGCGTCGAGGCGGACTTCCTTGTCGAAATGCGCGCCGTCGTCGGTGTGCAGCGTCTGCCAATATTTCAGCGCGTTGTCCCAGTCCGCGCCCTTGGGGGATTTCGGGCGGCCCTTGAGATAGGCATAGGTCTTCTCGTCGGGCGCGATCAGGCCGGCGCGCGCGCCGCCCTCGATGGTCATGTTGCAGACCGTCATGCGGCCTTCCATGGACAGCGCGCGGATCGCCTCGCCGGCGAACTCGATCACACTGCCGGTGCCGCCGGCGGTGCCGATCTCGCCGATGATCGCGAGGATGATGTCCTTGGCGTAGAGGCCGTCGGGCAATGTGCCGTCGACGGTGACGCGCATGTTCATCGCCTTGCGCTGGATCAGCGTCTGGGTGGCGAGCACGTGCTCGACCTCCGACGTGCCGATACCGTGCGCGAGCGCGCCGAACGCGCCATGCGTCGCCGTGTGGCTGTCGCCGCAGACGATCGTGGTGCCGGGAAGCGTGAAGCCCTGCTCCGGCCCGATGACGTGGACGATGCCCTGACGCTTATCGAACTCGTTGTAGTATTCGAGATCAAAAAACTTGGCGTTCTCAGCGAGATACGCGATCTGAGCGGCGCTCTCGGGGTCCGGGTTTGGTTGCGTGCGGTCAGTGGTAGGGATGTTGTGATCGACCACCAGCAGCGTCTTGTCCGGCGCGCGGACCTTGCGGCCCGACAGGCGCAGCCCTTCGAACGCCTGTGGCGAGGTCACCTCATGCACCAGATGCCGGTCGATATAGAGCAGGCAGGTACCGTCCGGCTGACGGTCGACCACGTGGTCTTCGAAAATCTTGTCGTAGAGGGTTTTGGGCATGGGTCGTGCATCTCCGGCGCGAGCTTTGTGAGGTTCGGCGCCCTTGATAGCGCCTTTGGTGGCGGGTGGGAACGGGGAAGGCGGGCAGAGGCTGGGCTGAATCAAACGAAGTCTGCTATCCTTCACTTGCTAATACGTCGCGGATCGCGTGCGCCTCGGCATCTCGAGCACACGACAATACGGAACGGCACATGACAAATCTCGATCGCATCACTCAGCAGCCCGGCGTCATGGGGGGCAAGGCTTGCATCCGCGGTCTCCGAGTCAGCGTCGGCATGATCGTGGGACAAATCGGAGCTGGCCGTAGCATCGAGCAGGTTCTCGCCGACTTCCCCTATCTGGAGCGAGAGGACATCCTGCAGGCCTTGCGCTATGCAGCTTGGCGCGCCGAAGAGCGTGAAATCACTCTTACCGACGCATGAGAGTTCTCCTCGATATGAACCTCTCGCCGCGGTGGGTCGAGTGGTTGACCAGCGCGCCACACGCCACCCCCAAACGGAAAAAGCCGGGCGCGAGGCCCGGCTGGAGGTTAGTCCCCGTTCCCGAAGGAGCGAGTGAAGGCGTCAAAGGGAGGGTATGCCTTCATCAGCTGTCCGTCACAGCTAAGGACAGATCGCAGAATAACCGCTACGAGTTCCCCGGTCTGCGTGGGCTGATTGTATAGTTCCATTCGGGATGGAAGTCATCGCCGACAAGCTTGACCGCCGCCAACTCGGCTTTGCTGACCTTGATGCCTTTCTCATAGGTT
>CAMDPA010000094.1 GCA_945903565.1 Devosia equisanguinis
GCTGCGCAAGGGCGCGGCCCGCACCGTGAAGGCGCTGATGAAGCTGATCGGCCGCCTCATCAAGACGTTTGCACCCGACGAGTGCGCGAACTACTTTCGCCACGCCGGATACGGGTAGCGACCCAGATCAGGTGGAAAATGCTCTAGGACTGCCGCACGCGACAGCGGTCATTGGCGGATTCGCGGCGGGCTTCGCAGTGCGCGCGGCCGCGCTTTACTGGGGCTGGTCGCTGCCGCGCTACAAGCCGAGGCCGGCGCGGCATTAGTCGAAGCGCAGTGGCCAACGATGTGCGTGATGCCGGCCTCCGCCATGCGATAGTCGTCGCCTCGAACGCGGCCATGCTCAACGCTCGGTGTGCCCCGATACCTTCCGTCAACCGGCCGACCTGACGGGCATGAAGTGACTTGGCCGACTCGTAGGGCGCAATAGCGTTTTCGCGTATTGCGCCGCGCCACGATGGCAGCCTTAAATTGGTGGACTCGCGCATGCCTCCGGCGCAATACGGCAAGTGCCTATTGCGCCCTACGCCGCTTGCGGAATGTCGGCTCCGGCTCCGGCTCACTTGCGCCGCGCGCCAGCTATCGCACGGAAGAATTGATCGGTAAGCGGACGTAGTGTCATGGGTCTGACGCCGTCCAGCAGCTGGCGGCATCTAGTATGTCAGGCACGGCGTTGAACTGCTAAAGCTTGTTTATCGCTTCGGAGATGAAGATGAATCGAACCTTGTTCGCCTTGCTGTGTGTAACGCTGGTTGCGGCCGATGTCGGTGGCGGTGCAGGGGCCACGGGCCCGGCTTCCCGCGCCGCGTCCGCCTTCGACCACACCTTCGAGTCGATCGACGGCGGCAAGCTCGAATTGGCGCACTATCGCGGCAAGGTTCTGCTGGTCGTGAACACGGCGTCGTTCTGCGGCTTCACCCCGCAATATGATGGCCTGCAGAAGCTGTGGGACAAATACGAGTCGAAGGGCCTCGTCGTGATCGGCGTGCCCTCGAACGATTTCGGCGCGCAGGAGCCCAAGGCCGAAGCGGACATCAAGGAGTTCTGCCAAGGCGCGTTCGGCATCACGTTTCCGCTGACCGCCAAGTACGGCGTGTCGGGCGCCGACGCACATCCGTTCTACCGCTGGGTCGTGGGTGCATTGGGCGCAAACGCTGCGCCGCGCTGGAACTTCCACAAGGTGTTGATCGCGCGCGATGGCAAGGCGGTCGCAACGTTCGGCTCCTCGACCGCGCCAATGTCGGGCCCGCTGACGCAAGCGATCGACCGGGAGCTTGCAGCGAAACCGTGAGGCCAAAGGCTATCCGCGTTCGAGCCTGTCGTCTTGCGCAACGACACGGCGCTCCAGCGGCAACAACTGCCAGCCGTACCGGTTCGCGATCCACCCCCAGATGCCTTGCGGAGCCCAAATCATCACGCCGATCGCAATCGCACCCAGCATCAGCAGGTAGGTGCTGCCCAGGTCCGCGAACGTCTGCCGCAAGGCGAAGAACACGATCGTGCCGATGATCGGCCCCTCCACGCGCCCGACGCCGCCGATCACGACGATGAAGATCACGAACGCCGTCCAGTCGTTCACGCTGAAGGCCGTATCGGGCGAGATGCGCAGCTTCTGCAGAAAGATCAGTGCACCAACCAGCCCCGTACCGAACGCGGTGACGACATAGACGACGAGCTTGACGCGGCCGACATCTACGCCGCTCGCCCGCGCGGCATTCTCGTTGTCGCGGATCGCGGTCAGCGCCAAGCCATACCGCGATCGCAGCAGCGCGAAAATCAACCCCAGCACCACCACGGCCAACATCAGCGCCACCCAATAGAACAGATACTCCCGCTCCGCCCGCGATGCCGCCATCGACGTGACGATGTCCGCGGGAAGACTGATTCCGGAACCGCCACCAAGCGCGGAGACTTGCGCCGCCGAAAGCCGGAACACCTCGGCGACGACCCAGGTTCCAATCGCGAAGTAGTGCCCCCGCAAGCGGAAGATCAGCGCCGCCACCGGCACCGAGATCGCCGCCGCGATGAGACCCGACAACATGATCGCGATCAGCGGCGGCACGCCAAGCAGCATCGCCAGCGCGAACATCACGTAAGCGCCGAGGCCCACATACGCCTGCTGACCAACCGACACGAGACCCGCGTATCCCGCGAGCAGGTTCCACAAGCTGGCGAGCGCGACGTACGCGTAGACCTCCGACAACAGCCGCAGGTTCGCACGATCGGCCCAGAGCGGCGCGGCCGCCAGTACCACCAGCAGTACAGCGGCCCCAGCCAGTCCATAGCGGCTCGACGGCGACGCGTGTTCGACGCGAATAGGTGCCGCCGTCATCCCTGCACCTTCGGAAACAGACCCTCGGGCTTGAACGCGAGCACGACCAGAAACGCGATATGCCCCGCAAGAAGTTGCCAGCCCGGATCGATTTTCGCGCCCACCGTCTGCGCGACACCCAAGATGATACCCCCAACCAGCGTTCCCCACATGCTGCCGAGCCCGCCGATAATGACGGCCTCGAAACCGAAAATCAGTCGCGCGGGCCCAAGCGAGGGATCGAAGTTCGCGCGCACGGCCAGCAGCACGCCCGCCACCGCCACGATTGCCAGCGATAGCGCCATCGCCAGCCCGAACACATGCGCGTTGTCGATGCCCATGAGTTGCGCCACTTCCGGATCGTCCGACGTGGCGCGAAACGCGCGGCCTGTGGCTGTTGCGTAGAACAGCCATTGCATGGCCGCGATAAGCGCGACGGCAATGACCAGTTGCAGCAGCGGCAGAATGCCGATCGCGAGGCCATCTGCCAATCGAATGCTGGCGATCTCGATTGCGCCCGCATCGAGCTTGCGGCTATCGGCGGTGAAGATTTCGAGCAGGCCGTTCTGGATGATCACCGACATCCCGAACGTGACCAGCAGTGGCGGCAGCAGATCCGTGCCGAGCGTGCGATTGAGAATGCCGCGCTGCAGGCCATAGCCGAGCGCCGCCATCACAGGCGCAACGATCAGGATCGAGAGCACCGGGTTGAGCCCAAGCGCCGTCGTCACCAGCAACGCGACATAGGCCGCGAGCACGATCAGATCGCCGTGCGCGATATTGACGAGCCGCATCACGCCGAAGATCAGCGACAGCCCCGCCGCGAAGATCGCGTAGAGCCCCCCAAGCAGCACGCCCTGCACGATGGTATTCACCCATTCCATCATGCCGCGCCATTGGTCCAGACGGGGTCAGACCCCTGGTTGCTACGTCTCATATCTTCCTCTCACGAAGCAGCCAGGGGGCTGACCCCAACTGCACCCACTACGTCCCAAAGTACGCCGCCGAAACCGCTTCGCGCGTCAGTTCGCTCGCATTGCCCGCCAGCGCCACGCGTCCCTCTTGCAGACAATAGGCCCGCGACGCCGCACGCAACGCCTGCTCGATATCCTGCTCGACGATCACCACCGAGATGCCCTCAGCCACGATCTCCGGCAGCCGCGCATAGATCTCGCGCACCACGATGGGGGCAAGCCCCAGGCTGATCTCATCACACAACAGCAGGCGCGGGTTCGACATCAGCGCACGCCCGATCGCGACCATCTGCTGCTGGCCGCCCGACAGCGCCGTGCTCTTGAATTCGCGGCGCTCGCGTAAATCCGGAAACAACCGGAACACACGCTCGAGCGACCACGGACCAGGACGGCCGAGCTGCCCCCCGATCACCAGATTTTCCTCCACGCTGAGCGAAGGAAACAACCGCCGTCCCTCCGGCACCAGCGCGATGCCGTGCGCGACGATCTTGTGCGCCGGCAGCGTCTCGATTCGCTCGCCGGCGAATGCGATGCTGCCGCGCTTCGACGCGATCAGGCCCGCGATCGATTTCAGCAGCGTACTCTTGCCCGCGCCGTTGGCCCCGATCACCGCGATCACCTCGCCCACGCCGACCGCAATGTCGACGCCAAACAGCGCCTGTAGGTCGCCGTAGAATGCATCGAGGCCTTTGACCGACAATAAAGGCTTTTCCTCCCCGCTTGCGGGGGAGGTGCCCCGTCCTGCTGCAGGAGGCGAGCTGGGAAGGGGCGGAGGGGGGGAGGCGTCAACCGCGCTAACCATCCGCCGGTATCCCCATGTAGATCTCGCGCACTTTCGCATCGCGGATCACGGCGTCGGGCTTGCCCTCAGCGATGATCGCGCCGCCGTGCAGCACCGCGATGCGGTCCACCACCGCCGTCAGTGCGTGCATCACATGCTCGATCCAGACCACGGCAATGCCTTCGCCGCGGATGCCCTTGATCAGCGCGACGAGGCTCGCGCACTCGTGCTCGGTGAGCCCGCCTGCGACCTCGTCGAGCAGCAGCACGCGCGGCTTCGTTGCAAGCGCGCGCGCAAGTTCCAGCCGCTTGCGGTCGAGCAGCGTGAGCGCGCCGGCCCGGCGGTTGGCCTTGTCCATCAGGCCACAACGCGCCAGCACGTCGGCGCAACCGGCGTAGACATCGCTCTCCCGGCGGCCCTGGCCGAAGGCCGCGGCCACGACGAGGTTTTCGAACACCGTCATGCCCGTGAACGGCTGGGGTATCTGGAAGCTGCGGGCGATGCCACGACGGCAACGCGTTTCAGGCGGCAATCGCGTGATGTCCTCGCCATCGAGCAGCACCCGCCCCGCATCCGGCGCCACCGCACCCGACGCGATGCCGAACAGCGTCGTCTTCCCCGCCCCGTTCGGCCCAATGATGCCGAGCGCCTCGCCCGCGCTCACCGCAAGGTCGATACCATCGGCGATGACGATGGCCCCGAAGCGTTTGTGGATGCCCTCGAGGGTGAGGATGTATGGGGCAGTCATTCGCGGGGCTCGATGATGCGGTAGTTGACCCAGAAGCAGCCGGGTTTCATCCTCGCGTATTCCGGTTGGACAACGCGGTCCTTAAGGGCGAGGTAGCTTGTTTTTCTGCCCGGCGTACTACGAAGCCCAGAGGTAATGACGTGCCAGCTGAATAACAGCCGCAGTTTTCGAGGCCGTCTGGACCGTAACGCCCGGAAGCGATTGTAAAGTGCCCTGGTGCGCTGCATTCGTGGGTGCGCTGCGGCCGTCCTCCTGTGCAGCTCGCGAAGCGAATGTGGACCCCGCCTCGCTGGCGGCCAGGTTTTGCCGGCAGCATTGCCAGCCGTACATGAACCTAACGCGTCAGCCATCCTAACCCATGCCCGTAAGTTGGGTTGGCGCCGCGTAACCCAACAATTTCCGTCGCCGATCCACCGTCTGGTTACGCAGTGCACGGCACTGCTAACCCGACCATGTCTGTCGGGTCAAGTTTTCGCGCGACCCGACATTCCCGCGTACCATTTGTCGTTGCCGTTGGGCCTACGAGGCATTCAACGCTCTTTCTATCTGTACACTGAAGGTCAGGCCAAGGCCGGGGGCGCGGGGGACTTTCATCAGGCCGCGTTCGGGCATGGGTGGGTCTTCGAACAGGCGGGCGGTCCAGGGCATGTACTCGACGATATGGCCGTTGGGGATCGCGGCGATCAGGTGGACGTGGACTTCCGGGATGAGGTGGGAAACGACCGGGAGATTGAAGGCTTCGGCCATGCCGGCGATCTTCATCCATTGCGTGATGCCGCCGGCCCGGAACATGTCGATCATCACGAAGTCGAGCGCGCAGGCTTCGAGCATGTGGCGGAACGGCGTGAGGCCGTAGACGTATTCGCCGCCCGCGATCGGCGTCGTGATCTTGTGGCGGATGTGGGCGATGCCGGCGTAGTCGTCGGCGGCGGTGACATCCTCGAGCCAATGCAGGTTGTAGGGCTCGATGCGGCGGCCAATGCTGACGGCCTCGTCGACGCGCCAGCGCTGGTTGATGTCGCACATCAGGCGCACGTCGGGGCCGATGGCTTCGCGCAGCAGTTTGATGCGCTCGACCTCCTTGGCGGGCGTGGTGTCGCCGGGCAGGGCGAGCTGCGTTTTCATCGCGGTCCAGCCGCGTTCGACGAGCAGGCGGCCGGCGCGGATCGTGTCGTCGAGCGTCTGGCCGCGCATCAACGCGCCGCTGGCGTAGGCGGGGACCACGTCGCGCATGCCGCCGAGAAGGCGCGCGAGCGGAAGGCCGAGCGACTTGCCGCGGATGTCCCACAGCGCCATGTCGATCGCCGACAGCACCAGCGTGAAGATGCCGCCGGGACCGGCGTTGCCGGCGGCCGTGCGCAGCTTGTCGGCGATGCGCTCGACGCGCGTTGCGTCCTCGCCGATCAGGAGGGCGCCGAGGTCGTCGCAGGCGGCCTTGACGGCGTTGGTGACGGGGCCGCCGAAGGAGGTCGCGCCGATGCCCTCGATGTCGTCCTGCGTGGTGATCTTGAGCACGACGAAATCGCGGGTAGCGCCGGGCGTGCCGGCGCCATCGGCGAGCGGTTCGTCGGCGGGAAGGCGCGCGATGTGCGTTCTGATGCGGGCGATTTTCATGGTGGCTCCGGGGCGGGGGCGCGGGCGGCAGTATCCGTCGGGGTCAGACCCCTGATCGATCGGTGGGGAATTTCGCTTTGACGTTGCGGCCAGGGGTCAGACCCCGATTCTAGGGGGAGAGGGAGAAACTATTGCCGCACGACATTCTGGACGGGTTCGCCCGCGAGATAGCGGCGCAGATTGGCGCCGACGAACTCGAGCTGGCGTTCGGCGCCGAAGTTGCCGGCAGCGCCCGCGACGTGCGGGGATACGATCAGGTTGGGTGCGTCCCACAATGGGTTGTCCTGCGGCAGCGGCTCCGGCTCGGTCACGTCGAGCGCGGCGCCGGCGATGCGGCCCGCGCGCAGCGCCTCGTTCAGCGCGGGCGTATCGACGAGCTTGCCGCGGGATATGTTGACCAGCAGCGCCGAGGGCTTCATCAGCGCCAATTCCTTCCCACCGATGATTTTGTCCGTGGTCGGATTGTGTGGGGCGGCGACGATCAGCACGTCTGACCTCGGCAATACGGCGTGCAACTGATCGATCCGATGAACTTCGGCGGCGAGCGGATGCGGCGCGCCAGTGCGGTTGAGGCCGATCACCTTCATGCCGAGCGGCGCGACCATACGCGCGATCTCGTGCCCGATGCTGCCGTATCCCAGGATCGTGCAGGTCTTGCCGAGCGCCATCGTCAGCTTGCCGGCCAGCGCTTTGTCCCAATGGCGCGTGGTCTTGCTGGTCGCCATCTGCGGAATGCCGCGCTGCAGCGCCAGCATCAGCGCCACGGCATGCAGCGCAACCGACGGCGAAAAGGCGTCGCCGACGCTGGCGATTGTCGCGCGTTTGGGCAAGCCGAGCCGTGTTGCGTTGTCATAGCCGGCGGTCATGATCTGCAGGAATTGCAGCGTCGGCGATGTGGCGAGCGCCGTGGCGAGGCCAGCGGTGTAGGCGTTGTCGGAGACGATCGCGGCGATTGCGCCGTCGAGCGCGGCAATTGCAGCGGCCTCGGTGTCGGCGACCGTGATCGCGTCGCCGCCGATCGCTTTGAGGCCGGCGATGACCTCAGGTTTGACCGTCATGCTGGCGAGCATGATCTTCATGTTGGGCCTCGTTTGTGCGGAAATACCAAGGCCACGGCGGCCGATAGGATACCGACCGCTAAAGCGGGGGCATATCCGCGTCAAGGCCGATGCGATCTGTTGCGATGCGCTGACGCGCGCAAGGGGCTGTCCGCCCCTTGCAACCCCGACCAGGGCCCGGCCCTGGACCCGTCTTGTGAAGGCCCTTGCTCGATGTCGGGCCCGTCACATACAGTCCGGCGGCACGTGCCTTGGCATGAAAGGGGGAGACGATGAAGCTCGTACGTTCGGAGAATCGCGGTACCTTCGCGGGCATCGCGGTTGCATTCGCCGCATTGATCTCGACGCCGGCGCAGGCGCAGGGCGACGCGAATTTTTATGCGGGCAAGCAACTTACGCTGATCATCGGCTCGAGCGCGGGTGGTGGTTACGATGTCATCTCGCGGTTGCTGGCGCGGCACATCGGCCGGGTGATACCGGGCAATCCCACGGTCATCCCGCAGAACATGCCGGGCGCGGCGAGCCTTGCCGCCAACAACTACATCTATAATACGGCGGCCAAGGACGGCACGGTGATCGCCGCCATCCAACGTGGCACGCTGCTCGCCAAAATCGTCAACCCGAAGGGTGTGCTGTTCGAGGTCGACAAGCTCAACTGGATCGGCAGCCTCAATACCGAGACGGGGCTCGTCGTGGCGATGGCGTCGACGCCGCACAAAAGCGCGAAAGATCTGCTCGATACGGAGTTGGTGGTTGGTGCGCAGGCGGGCAGCGATCCGGAAGTCTCGCCACTGCTCTACAACGCGCTGCTCGGCATGAAGTTCAAGATCGTCAGCGGCTATCCCGGCTCCAACGAGGCCATCCTGGCGATGGAGCGCGGCGAGGTCTCCGGCTCGGGCGATTGGGGCTTGTCGAGCTTGCGCGCGGTGCGGCCGACGTGGCTGCCGGAGGGCAAGGTTCGTGTACTGATGCAGGGCGCGCTCAAGAAGCATCCGGAGTTGCCGGATATTCCCCTGCCGATGGAGTTCGCGAAGAACGACGTCGACCGCAAGGTGCTCGAGTTGTACTTCACGCAGAAGACGATGGCGCGGCCGGTCGTGGCGCCGCCAGGCGTGCCCGCCGAGCGCATCGCCATCCTGCGCCGCGCGTTCGAGTCGCTGGCGAAAGACGCCGCGTTCCTCGCTGATGCGCAGCGCACCAAGCAGGACATCGACATCGTGCCCGGCGCGGAACTCGACAAGATCGTCGCTTCCGTCGCCGCGACACCGCCGGAGGTTGCGGCGCGGTTGAACCAGGCGACCGCGAAGAAGTGAGCAAGAAAGTTAGCGAAGAAGTGAGCGAAACGGTGGGCGCAGACTCGGCTCAGCCAGACGGCGCGCATGCTCTTGCAGTCAGAGTTCGCGCACGGCTTCATCTGATCGAGCAGCACGCCGCGCAAACGGAGCGCGAGGGCGGGTTGCCCGCGCCGGTGCTCGCCGCGCTGCACGACGCGCACCTGTTCCGTATGCTGCTGCCGCGCTCGATCGGCGGGCTCGAAGTGGCGCCGGAGGCGTTCATCGAGACGTTGGAATTGCTCGCCGCCGCCGACGCCAGCACGGCCTGGATGGTGGCGCAGGGGTGCGGCTGCTCGCTCGCGGCGGCGTATCTTCCGGCAGCGTCGGCGCGACAGGTGTTCGGGGCGAACGATGCCGTGCTCGCCTGGGGGCCATCGGGCACCGGTGCGAGGATCGTCGCGGCGGACGGGGGCTATCGCGTCACGGGACAGTGGCATTTCGCCAGCGGCAACCGGCACGCGCAATGGCTCGGCGGTCATGGCAGCGTGTACGAGAATGACGGCGCACCGCGCCTGGACGCATCGGGAAAGCCGGTCGAGCGCACGGTCGTCTTCCCGCGTGAGGCCGCGCGCATCGACGGCCAGTGGAACGTGATGGGCCTCAAGGGCACCGGCAGCGATGGCTATGCGGTAACGGATCTATTCGTGCCTGACGCGATGACCTACCAACGCGAGGCGCCGGGAGAGCGGCGCGAGCATGGACCGCTCTATAACTTTACCGGCATGAACATGTTCGCGTTCGGCATCGCCGCGATGGGGCTCGGCATCGCCCGCGCCATGCTCGATGCGTTCGTCGCTGTCGCCAAGGAAAAGTCCGATCGCGTGACCGGCAAGCGGTTGCGCGACAGCGGCGTGATCCAGGCGGAGGTCGCCAAGGCGGAAGCACGGCTGTTGTCGTCACGCGGTTTCATGCTGGCGACGGCGCGGGAGCTGTACGGGGTCGCGGTGGGTGGCGCGGCGTTCACCGGCGAGCAGCGTGCTCGAATGCGGCTGTCGACGAGCTGGGCCACGACCGAAGCACGCGCCGTCGCGGACTTCGCCTACACCACGGCCGGTGCCACCGCGATCTTCGCTTCGGGCCCATTCGAGAGGCGATTCCGCGACATCCATACGCTGACCCAACAGGTGCAAGCGCACGCCAGCAATTTCGAGCTGGTCGGGCAGAGCCTGCTCGGCGTGCCGTCGAGCTCGCGGCTGATGTGAGAAACAATTTTTTCTCAGTGTGCGAGGCCAGCCGGGCGAACTTAACGCTTCGTTCACCGTGTTGCGATGAAGTCTCCGGATCGGTTGTGGGGACTTGATCATGTCGTATCAGCGTACTTCAAATTCCATCGTGACAGCCAAAGTGCTGCTCACGCGCATTGCTGTTGGCTGCGTGCTCGTCAGCGTCGGTGCATGCAGCTCGACCCAGAGTAATAGCGACGGCAGCGACAGCTCGTGGAAGCTGTGGGGCAATGACAAGACCGCTGCCGCCCCGCAGAACAATCAGCAGCAGCCAAGCTCCTTCGATGCCGATGCGCCTGCGGGTCAAAAGCCGGTCTATCGTGGCGGCCGCGATCCCGTCAGCGGGCGCGCGCAGGAATGGCCACCGGCCGCGCCGCAATACGGTGGGCCGCAGCAGGCGACCGCAGTCGAACGGTCCGCGCTCAATCCACTGCCGCCCGCAGCGCCATACGCCGCCCAACCGGCAAGCCCGCGCACGGCGTATGCGCCACCGCCGCCGGCTTCCTATGCTCCGGGCGCGCCAGCTCGTGGCAGCGCGGCCGGTTCAGCGAGCGTCGAGGTCAAGCCCGGCGACACGTTGTACCGCATCGCCAAGGCAAACAGCGTGACCGTGCCGGCGCTGATGCATGCGAACAGCCTGTCCAACGAGAGCATCAAGGTTGGCCAACGCCTGACGATACCGGGGCGTTGATCGCGAACGAGCCTTGGGGCTTCTCCGACCCCGGAGGTCGCGCGCGCGGCGCCGGCACCGCAGGGGCGGCAACGGGTCCATCGCGACCGTGCCTAACATGCGCACGGCACGGCTCTTGATTCCCCGGCTCTGGACATGGGCGCGAAGGCCGGGACGGTCGGTGGTAGCAAGCAACACGACCGCACGTTGTCACGACCGCACCTGCAAGCGCTTAGGGTTGGCGCGCCTGCGTGATTGTGCCTAACATCGCCTGACCGGTTTTCCGCGGGCCTTGGGAGGCGACATGGGTGTGAAGCAGTTCGGGGCGCGGGTGGCGCGGCTGGAGGATGAGGGCTTGCTGACCGGCAAGGGCCGGTTCGTCGACGACGTGCATATTCCCGGCGCGCTGTCGGCTGCATTCGTGCGCAGTCCTCATGCGCATGCACGGGTGCGCTCGATCGATGCGAGCGCGGCGCTGGCGGTGCCCGGTGTCGTCGCGGTGCTGACGGCACGCGATCTGCCGGGAACCGCCGGCACCGAGCGTATGCCGATGCTGGTTCCCAACGCCGCGATCAAGGCGCTGCGGACGCAGTATGCGCTGGCCGTAGACGAGGTCTGTTATGTCGGTCAGTCGGTTGCGGTGGTGGTCGCGGACAATCGCTACATCGCGGAGGATGCAAGCGCGCTGGTCGCGGTCGACTACGACGTGCTGCCGGCGATCAGCGATCTCAAGGGCGCGCTCGCACCAGGCGCGGCGCTCGCGCACGCCGACCTCGAGACGAACCTCGCTTCGGCCTTCGACATGCAGTACGGCGATGCCGATGCCGCGTTCGCTGGCGCCGCGCACGTGCTGAAGGAAAGCATGTGGCAGCACCGCGGGGGCGGCATGGCGATGGAGACGCGTGCGGTGCTCGCCTCGCACGATCCCGCGACCGATGTGCTGACGGTGTGGGCCTCGACGCAGACGCCGCATATCGCGCGCCGCATGCTCGCCGACCAGCTCGGCCGCAATCCGGAAACGATCCGCTACATCGCGCCGGACGTGGGCGGCGGGTTCGGCCCGAAGGCGATTTTCTATCCCGAGGAAACCGTGATCGCGTCGGCCGCCTTGAAGCTCGGCCGGCCCGTGAAATGGTTCGAGGACCGGCGCGAGCACTTCATGTGCGCTACGCAGGAGCGCGACCAATATTGGGACGTGGAGATCGCAGTCGATGCCGCGGGCAAGATCCTCGGCGTGCGCGGCGCGATGCTGCACGACACCGGGGCGTTCGTGCCGTGGGGCATCATCATGCCGTACATCGCGGCGGCGACGATGCCGGGTCCCTATGTCGTGCCGGCCTACAAGCTGTCGGTGAAGGTCGCGCTGACCAACAAGGTCGCGACCACGCCGGTGCGCGGTGCGGGACGGCCGCAAGCGGTGTTCGCGATGGAGCGGTTGCTCGATCGCGTCGCGCAGAAACTGGCGCTCGATCCGGCGGAGGTTCGGCGGCGCAACTTCATCCAACCCGCGCAGATGCCCTATTCCGTCGGACTCACGTTTCGCGATGGCAAGCCGCTCGTCTACGACAGCGGCGATTATCCGCTGGGACAGGCCGAGGCGCTGCGGCTTGCGGGCTATGAGGGATTTCGCGCGCGTCAGAGCGAGGCTCGCGCGGAGGGGCGCCAGATCGGCATCGGCATCGCCAACTATGTCGAGGGCACGGGGCTCGGGCCGTTCGAGGGCGTTACCGTGCGTGTG
Source organism: Devosia equisanguinis (assembly GCA_945903565.1). GTDB lineage: Bacteria > Pseudomonadota > Alphaproteobacteria > Rhizobiales > Hyphomicrobiaceae > CAMDPA01. Next base: position 12,452 of record CAMDPA010000094.1, read on the forward strand.
CTACAGACCGGCAAGGTCGCGGTGGCGACGGGGGCAACCAACCAGGGCCAGGGCACCCGCACGACGCTCTCGCAGATCGTCGCCGACGCCGTCGGCTGCCGGATCGAGGACATCGTGTTCACGCTCGGCGATACCAACGGGATCGCCAACGGTGTCGGCGCGTTCGCCAGCCGGCAGGCCGCCAACGCGGGGCCATCGGCGATGATCGCCGGCAAAGCCGTGCGCGGGCAGATCGTGGCGATGGCCGCGCGCGCGCTCGGCGTGCCGGAAGCCGACATCGACGTCGACGACAGCAGTGCGATGGCCAAGACCGGCAACAAGCCGATCCTGGGTTTCGGCGAGCTGGCGCGCATGGCGCAGGGCATGCCGGGATTCTCGTTCACCGGCGGGCAACAGGCGGGTCTGGAGTCGACTGCCTATTTCACGCCGCCGCAGGCTGCCTATTGCAGCGGTTGCCATGTCGCCGAGGTCGAGGCCGATCCGGAAACAGGCGCTGTGCGGATCATTCGATATTCCGTCGCTCACGACGCGGGCACGTTGATCAACCCGCTGATCGTCGACGGGCAAGTTCAAGGCGGCGTCGCGCATGGCGTCGGCAACGCGCTGCTCGAATGGATGAAATACGACGATGCGGGACAGCCGCTGTCGACCAACCTGGCGGAGTACCTGATGCCCGGCGCCGGCGACGTGCCCAACTGCGCCATAGCGCATGTCGAGACGGCGTCGCCGCTCAATCCGCTCGGCGTGAAGGGCGCGGGCGAAGGCGGCACGATACCTGCGCCGGCGGCCATCATCGCCGCGATCGAGGACGCGCTGTCGCCGTTCGGTGTGCGGTTTGCGGAATGCCCGCTGACGCCGGAGCGCATCGTGGCGGCGGTAAGGGCGGGGCGCGGGTAGGGCGTGAGCGGATTATAATTGGCGGCAACTCCCAGCGCAGCCGTAGGTTGGGTCAAGCGTAGCGCGACCCAACATTCCAAGGCATCGCGGGAAACGTTGGGTCGCGGTCCGCGAAGGGGCGGACCTTGACCCAACACTCATGGCAATCAGTCGCCGTCCCGCAGAATGAAAGTACCCACGGTCAGCACAATCATAAGATGCTGAATACCTATCAAGAGTGGGTACTTTCATGCAAACCTACGAGGTTGCGACGTGGCCCGATCGCGCCGCATCCGCGCATCAATCCAACCGCCCCGCCGTCATGTGACCCAGCGCGCCGACCATCTGGCGGTAGCTGGCGACGCCGGCTTCGTGCTGCCTGGTCGAGATGGGGTCGGCGTCGCCGACGGGAGGAAGCTCGGGCGGGAACAGGTCGTGGTGCCACTTGCCGCGCACCAGCATCGCGGAGCACAAGGCGCCCGACTTGATCAGATGCGGGTTCGGCCGCACATGCGCGGGCACTAGGTCGAGGCAGAAGCCGATGCGGCGGTCGTTCGAACTGTTGCCCTTCGAGCCATGGATCGTGCAGGTGTGATGCAACGACATTTCGCCGGGCTGCAAGGGCATCTCGACGGTATCCTTGTCGTCGACCGAGACCATCACGGTTTGCCCGCTGGTCAGCAGATTGTTCTTGTCGGGCCTGAGATCGACGGGAAGCTGGCCGCGCTTGTGGCTGCGCGGAACCACGCGCATGCAGCCGCTTTGCGTGTTCGCCGCCGACAGCGAGACCCAGGCCGTTACCTGTTCAAGGGGCTCGAGGCCGAAATAGGTCGCGTCCTGGTGCCAACTCACGAACGCGGGCGAGTTCGCCTCCTTGATCCAACTTGTCCAGTGATAGGCGACGATGTCCGGGCCGATCAGATCTTCGAAAACGTCGAGTATTTTGGGGTGGGTCAGCAGGCGATGCGCCCAGGTGAACAAAAGATAGGTTTTCGCGCGCTGATTGCCGGTGAGCGGCTTGCCTTGCGCGTGCTCGAACGCCTCCAGATCGGCGCGAAAGCCGATGGCTTCCTCCGCGCTCATGACGCGCACGGGCGAGAGGTAGCCCTCCTCGCGGAAGAACGCGATCTGGGTGGGGGTGAGGTGCTTGAGCGGGCGCATGCGTCCTCGTTGTTTGGTCGATGTTGTATTCGATGCCGTCAGCCTATGCGGGCTTTGCGCGGGTTTCAATGCGTGCAGACTTGCAAAGCCAGACTTGCAAAGAATGGCCACGGATGCTCTGAAGCAGGCGCTTGCGTCTGCTGTTAGGACAGATCGCAGAATAACCGCTACGAGTTCCCCGGTCTGCGTGGGCTGATTGTATAGTTCCATTCGGGATGGAAGTCATCGCCGACAAGCTTGACCGCCGCCAACTCGGCTTTGCTGACCTTGATGCCTTTCTCATAGGTTCGC
>CAMDPA010000095.1 GCA_945903565.1 Devosia equisanguinis
CAACGGGGAACGATACAGTGGCGAAGCACATCCTCCCGCGCGAACGCGCCGCCTGGGTGGGCCCGCTGCGAAGTCCGAGGCGGGGCGGTGGAGAGCCGCTCTTTTTTACTACACTACCCGCGGATTTTCACGGCCCCGCTGCCCTGCACTTACGCCAGAGCAGAATGAAAAACTGCGTTGGCGCTTGCGCCAGAGCAGAAAGGAAAACGACTTGAACGTCGCCTGCTGATCGCGGGCGCGGATGCGAACGCGCGCCCAGAGTAAGACCGTCGGGCTTCGAGCAAAGGGCGCTCAGCGCCAACCAACGAGCGCACGTCATATGCGATAGCCTTGCCAGCAAGGGGGGAGGAGAACCGTCGAGCCGGCGCCTCAATCGGCTTCTTCTTAAGACGAGGCCCTCTCGTCTATGGTATCGGAAGTCGAACCCGGCAGCAGCGGAATAGAGCCTCATGGACGCGATTACCATCCAGATCCTGCGCAACAAGATCGGCAGTCTTGTCGACGAGATGCACTATCACTTCTACCGCTCGGGCTATTCGACGATCATTCGCGAGTCGCGCGACTTCAGTTGCGTGATCCTGGATCGCAACGGCCGGCTGATCGTGGCGCCGCCGATGTTCTTTCATGCGCCGGTTTATCGGCATCTGGTCGGCCGTATTCTCGCTGTCTACGACGGCAAGGGCGGGCCTCTCACCGCAATAGAGCCGGGCGACGTGTTCGTATCGAACCACCCTTACGAGGGCGGGCTGCCGCATGTCTCGGATATGGCGTTCGTGGCGCCGGTGTTCGCCAACGGTGAGATCATCGCGTTCTCGGGCAGCATCGCGCACAAGGCGGACGTGGGCGGCACAATCGCGGGCTCGACCTCGGCCAATGCCACCGAGATGTTCCAGGAAGGGCTGCTGCTGCCGCCGATCAAGATCCGTTCGAAGGGTGCGGTGCTGCCGGACATCGAGCGGGTGATCCTCGCCAACACGCGGCAACCTACGCTGGTCAAAGGCGACGTCGGCGCGCAGATCGCGGTGACGGAGATGGGGGCGGTGCGTGTCGCCGAATTGGCGGAGCGGTTCGGGGCAGGCGTGTTGCAGGATGCGTTCGCGGCCATATTGAAGGGCGCGGCGGAAGAGCTTGGCGCGCGCATCGCGAAGTTGCCTGATGGCAGCGCGGAGGCGCACGGCTTCATCGACAGCGACGGCGTCGACTTCTCCAAGCCGGTGAAGCTCGCGGTGAAGATCTCGATCGCAGGCGGGCGAGCGACGTTCGATTTCACCGGCAGCGACCCGCAGGCGAAGGGGCCGGTCAACCTGCGGCCATCGATGATCGAGGCGTGCGTGTTCTACGGGCTGATCGGCAGCCTCGGGCCGGATCTCGCGTTCAACGACGGCATGCGCGACGTGGTCGAGATCGTGCTGGCGCCGCGCACCGTGACGAACGCGGAACCGCCGGGCGCAGTATCGAATTATCAGATGGTCAACCTCAAGCTGGTCGACGTGATCCTGGAGGCGATGGCGGCGCTCAATCCGTCGCGCGCGATCGCGGGTGCGGGCTCGTCGAGCGCGATGGGCATCATCTGGTCGAAGCCGCGGCCGGGGCAGACCAACATGCAGTACGAGATCGTCGGTTCGGCCTACGGCGGCGGGGCGGGGCACGACGGCACCAGCGGCACGGCGGCGCATCTGTCGAACCTGCACATCACGCCGATCGAGATCCTGGAATCGGAGTTCCCGTGCCGGGTGCGGCGGTTCGAGTTCGTGCCGGGCTCGGGCGGCGAGGGGCGCTGGCGCGGCGGTCTCAGCATGACGCGCGAATACGAGCTGCTCGAGGACGCGACCGTCATCCGCCGGTTCGACAAGTCCAAGTTTCCGCCGAATGCGCTGGCCGGCGGCAAGCCCGGGCGCGGCGCGCGGTTCGTCACGGGCGCGGGTACGCCGGCGGAGAAGGAGAGCCCGCCCGGCCGCTACGACATGAAGGCCGGCGACCGGTTCGTGTTGCAAACCGCGGGCGGTGGCGGGTTCGGTGCGCCGGAGGAGCGCGATGCCGCGGCCGTGGCGCGCGATGTGGGTGAGGGGTATGTGGTGGCGGCGAAGGTGTGATGGAGGGGGTGGGAACGGGTCGCGGTTTTGTTGACCCGATTGCCTTGAGGCGAGTATAGGTGACGCATCAGCAGCCGACTGGCACGTGCTCGTTGTATGAACGGGCAACAGCCGCATTCCTTCTGCGCCAAGCCACTGAAATGTATTGGTAAGTCCCCGTAGCTCAGCTGGATAGAGCACCAGATTCCTAATCTGGGGGTCGCAGGTTCAAATCCTGCCGGGGTCGCCAGTTTGGTACAAAAGTGTGAACCACCGTCGGCGTGGCCTCGTTGGCTCGAACCGCTTGTTCCAGCACCTCTTTTCGGCCCATGATCCGCACGTGGGCGTCGTCGACCTCGATGCGGTCGACGATCGAGCCGATGTAGGCTTTGCGGAACGGGATCTCGCCCGTCGTCAGCCGCTCACGCATGACCCTGGCGAAGCGATCGACGGCCAACGGGCTGACGTGATCGGTCGGGTGCGTCGCCGTCCTGGCGCGATCGAGCGCCGCCATGGCGGCGTCTCGTCCCAACTTCAATGACGAGATCCGGTCCTTCAGGAGGTCATCCATCTGGGCGAGGCCGTCCTCGACGAGCTTATAAAGCCGTCGCAGCCGCTCGTCGGCATCGTCAGCCTCGCGCGCGAGCGCCGCGATGCGCTGATCGACAGTGGCCTGCCTGTCAGCCCGGCGGCCAGCGAGGCTGGTCAGCATCGCGGAGAGCCGTTCGGGATCGAGCAGGCGTTCGGCCAGATGTTTGCTCACCAGGGTATCGAGCTTGTCCATGCGGATCGAGCGGCCCTTGCAGGCGGTCTTACCCTTCTTCATCGCGCTGTTGCAGGAGTAGTAGCGATAAACGTCGCCTGATCGAGACGTGCCGGCACGCATCGTCATCCCGCCGCCGCAGGTGGCGCATGTCGCCAGACCAGTCAATAGAATGGGACCGCTCACAGTTCTGGGCGGTGTCACCTTCGGATTGCGCGATTTGAGCGTTCTCTGCACGGCCTCGAAGGTTGCCGAGCTGACGATGGCTTCGGCGTCGCAGTAGACGTGCTCGGACTCGGCCTTCATCCGCTGCGTCTTGGAATCCTTGCGATTGAACCGCTGTCGGCCGGCATAGACCGGGTTGGTCAACAGCGCGTGGACGCGACCCAAGCCCCACAGGCCACCGCTGCGCGTGCGGCGCCCATTCTCGTTCAACCAGCTCGCAATAGCCTTCACGCCTTTTGGGCCGGAGCCGTTGTCTCCCTCGGCGAACAGTCGAAAGACGAGACGAACGGTCTCGGCCTCGACCGGATCGATGGCGAGCTTGTTCTTGGCTCGCGCGCCACGCCTCTCTGCCTCGACGATCTTGTAACCAAGCGGCGGTTGAGAGCCATTCCAGAAGCCCTGCCGCGTGTTCTCCTTCATGGCGCGCAGCACGTGCTTGGCGTTCTCCTTCGACTGGTACTCGTCGAACAGCGCGATCACCTGGCGCATCATCACCTGGGCCGGGTCGTCGCCGAGCTCCTGGGTGATCGAGACCAGTCTGACGCCGTGCTTGGCGAGCTTGCGGAGGTAGAATTCTAGCCCGAACGCGTCGCGGAAGAAGCGCGAGAACGAGTGCACCACGATGACGTCGAACGCGTTCTCGCCGTCGCAGGCGCGCTCGATCATGCGCTGGAACTGCGGTCGTTTGTCGTCGGTCGCGGAGGCGCCGGGCTCGACGTACTCGGTGACGACGACCCAGCCACGCTGCGCGACCCAAGCCTGCGTCTGCGCCTTTTGATCCGGGATCGACAGGTCGTGCTCGGCCTGCCGGCCGGTCGAGACGCGCAAATAGGTCGCGGCGCGCGCGGCCGACGCCGCTCCGCCGTTGGCCTGCGCGCGCTCGCGCCGTTCTCCAGTGGTGGTCATGCGCGACGCTCCCTCGTTGGCTGCGATCTCACCTCCAGACTGTACGGACCGTACTGGGCAGCGCAAGGGCGCAGAGTTGCATGCCGCGATCCATCAGGATTTGCGGTGGTCCTGACCAGCAGCGACGGTCGCCAGCAGGTCGCGCAGCACGTCGTCGAGATACGTCTCGACCACCTCCAGCTCGGCAGCGCCGACCGGTACGCGGTCGCCGAGATTGTCGACCACGGCGGGATCGGCTGGCGTTTTGGCTCCCTGCTGATCCTTTTCGCGAAATGATTTGCCGATAACCCCTGGCCCGGACGAGACCTGCCGTTGGCACGCGCCGGCCGGCGGACCGCGGCAGCCCGGTTGTGCCGTCGTCGCGGGAACAGGCGCGACGTCTCGATGAACTGGCTGGCCATCGCGGCCGCTGCGATCGGCGAGTACAATCACGTCCGCTGCGCGAATATCTGCCGGCGCGCGACGGGCATCGACCAGGAAGCGGTTCGGATAATCCCACCAAGCGCCACCATTGGCGACCAGGAGCGCCTTTGACACTCGACGTTTGGCGCTGCGCTGGCCGCGCCCACGATAATCTTTGACAGTGCCTGCCATCGGCAGAGGCGGACAATCAAACGCGCCGTCAGAGGTGGCGGCCATGCGCACAGGGTGGCGGTCAGCAGCTGGGCGCCGGTCGGCCATCACAAGCCCGGTGCCAAACCGGACGCCATCGACTTCCCCTGCAGCAACGGCATCGGCGCACGGAGCCGCAGCCGAACCGACATCGCCGAGCGACGGAACCGGCACGATGAACCGGTGTGAGAGCAAGATGCTCCGCAAGCGTTGGTCTTGAGGGCCCACAGTGTAGCGCGCGTCGATACGGACGGCCGGCGCCGTCTCAACAGGCATGCCGATCACGGCCACCTCGGCATTGATCTCCTGCCAAGCCCGTACCGCAGCGACATCGGCACGCGCGTCGGCGACGACGAGTATGCCGACAACAGCCGTCATTGCTGCAACCAGCACCCCGACCCCGGTGAGCAGCACATCTGTGAGGCCGAGCGCAGCGAAAGCGGCAGCCGCCGCCCATGAGTAGCCCGCTGCACCGAGAAACAACGCAAGTCCCACTACGACGAGCAGGCCTGCCAGAAAATAGTCAATGCGGAGACTTGGCATGGCAGCACCCGATCTCAGCTCTGTTGACAAGCAGCGACGACGCTGGCTCGGCCTATCCTCACGCCGCGCGTCGGATCGTCCGATCGCCAGCCTTGGACGATGGCGCACCGGAACAGGATGCGGAGCTTCTTGAGCAGGTCGGCTGCCGCGGCTGGAGTTCCAGCATGCCGGTCTATGACCTGCTGGATCCGCTGGCGCCCAATCGATGCTGCGTTGCAGCCTGCAAGCTGCTCCACATGAAGCAATCGGCGCAACACGCGATCGTAGACACGCTGCGTCTGCGGCGCGAGCCGCGCGTAGTCGTCGGTCCGTTGATACAGATCGACCAGATCGCTCATTGAGCGGCGAGGCCAGGTAGGTTTCAGTCGCGCCTTCCATTGGAGCGCCTTTTCCCGCCGCGCGGTCTCGTAGGCTTCGAGAAAGGCGGGCGTGCCCTCGGGCGCGTCCAGCCGGATGTGTGGCTTGCCACCGCGGACGTAGTAGATGCGAACGACGCCACTGCGGTCGACGACACGTTTGATGTGTTTCAGGCGAACTCGCTGAGCCGGGGCGGGCGGGTGGGGACTTTCGCCTGACTGGATCTGGTCACGTAGCGCATCGACGACGAGCTCGGTATAGGCTTTCGAGGTATCGACAGCGCGTTGCGAACGCGACACGGTCGGTTCAGTCGGTTCAGATGAACCGCTTTCCGGGGCGCATGCCTTTTGAGGTGACTCGGCTGGCGCGCGTACGCGCTCGTCGGCCGCCTCTCGACTGAATTGCCAAAGCAGCTCGCTCGGGCTTGTATAATCCGATTTGGATCGATTTGCGGATGCTGGCTTGAAAACATGACGCGACACCACTTCTCGTGTGTTTCGATGGTGCATTATCTCATTATAAAATCAATTTCGGAAGAGGGTATCGCGGGCATTCGCGGGAAGTCGCGTGCAGTTCTGTGCATTACCGTGCAATCTCAGATCTGACTATTTCTGCGCCATGCCCGCGGCATGCATTGCGCCCGCCATCCCTTCGGAGCCGCCGTCGCTCGCCCTCGCCCCGTAGGGGCGAGCGACGGCGGTGCAGAAGGGTGGTCATCCCTTTGGTGAGTCAGAGCGAGCCCGCTCGGAAACGCCCGCCAATCAACGCTATCATTCTGCCGTGATCTCGCGGCACCGTGCTACGCGCAGTTGTCGTAATCCGGCGGAGGGGGCGTCACCCGAATGGGCCGAGACCCGCCCTTCGCGGGGCTCGGTCGCGCGAGGCCTCTGGCCCGCGCGATAGCACCCGCCCGCGGCCCCTTCAGGCCGCGAGCCGCCCCAGAAAACTTCCGAGGCTCAAATGCATCGCATTATCGTTGATCGATCACAAATCATCGAAGGAGCGAGCCTGGAATCGTTAGTCGTCAATCGTGATCTTGAAATTGCAGGAGAATTAGTGAGGCTGGCGTTTGTGATATTCGGCAGGCACCAAAAAATCTCTTTCATTTCCATATCTTGACGTGCAATTGACGTCACCTCTTTATCCTGATGTCTAGAAAACAACTCTCCAATTACCTCATTGCATCACGCTGAGATGCGGCATTCATATCACGCCATTCCGATCTACCTCAATCCTGCAGCATCAATTCTCGTTACAGCGTAACGAACGTGATGCCTCCCATACAGCCGCAAGGCGGCGCCAATGCCGTAACATCTTGCAGTGAACTCGTTTCGCTCCCAGGTCACAGCTGCGTAAAATGATTGAAAGGGTCGATCATGGCCAAACGAGGAAAGCCAACATCGTCGCAGAGCAATGCCGCACGCCAAGCCGCCTATCGCCAGCGACACCTCTACGACGTCGACGGGCAAGGCGAGCGCATTAACATGGTCGTAACGGTGCAGGCCAAGGTTCAACTCGAACGGCTCGCGAGGCATTACGGCGTAACACGGAGGGAGGTTCTCGCGCGTGTGTTGGCCGACGCCGAGCGCAAGGTGGTGGATGGGCTCAGCAGAGGAGACGAGAGGTCTTACTATCGGAACATCGAGTAGCGCATTGTGCGCGAGTTGTGCTCCACGAGCCTGATTGTCGACAACCTTCGAGGCCGCGAGATGGCTCAGTCCTGGACATTGATGTCGTGACTGCACACAACCGCACTCGCTCGCAAACGTTGATCGGCCGCAAGCTGTCGGGCCCGGCCAATTGGGCCGCGAAACAATGTCCCCGATACCATCTCTCATGCCGAGCTGCGGTAGACGGTTGATGAGGACAAATTCGACAATATGCCGCACAACGACAGCTATACCCCCGGTCGCGTCGGCAAGCGATATGCGCCCGTCCGGAGGGTTCGGGCCACTTTCTGCCATGCGCCTCGAACCGAATGGTGCGTCGCACAAAGCTCCGTCATTCCACATACGAGGAGACGGCGCGGGGCAAGCCATTGCCCATGTCCGCAATGTGAGGCATCGCGTCGGCAACAGTTTGGAATGCCAGGTCGTCGGGAGCGCTAGTGGGCTCTCCTTGTCGGAGCGTTCGGTTCCTTTGTCGCCGCCAGCCATCATGGCGGCTGGCGGCGATTTTTTTGGAGAGTGCGGGGGTAGGTCAGACGTGGCGGGTGCAGTGCCTGTCCACCTGTCCTGGCCCCCCGATCCGTTGCACGACGATTGATCCGCGCCGACATGGGCAGCGTACGCGGCACTCTTGAAGTCGCTGCACTCGAGGACATCTGCTCATGGCAAACGGATCGAGCAAGTGGCCTTCGCTCGTCGTGTTCCTGCTGCTCGTTGCAGCCGCGGCGTTGCTCGCCACGCAGTTCAAGCCGGGCGCTTGGTATGCCGGACTGATCAAGCCCGCCTGGACGCCGCCGAACTGGGTCTTCGGACCGATCTGGACCGTTCTCTATGTGATGATCGCGCTGGCAGGGTGGCTCGACTGGCGAAGCGGCGAGCGTGGCTCGGCTATGGCCGCCTGGGGCGTCGCGCTCGTCCTCAACGCGTCGTGGTCATGGCTGTTCTTCGGCCAACAGGCGATCGGACTGGCGCTGGTCGACATCGTGGCGTTGTGGTGTGCGATCGTCGCATTCTCCCTGGCAGCAAGGAACGAGACGCCCGTCGCAAGTTTGTTGTTCGTGCCGTATCTGCTCTGGGTGAGCTACGCGACGGCCCTCAATTTCGTGATTTGGCAGAGCAACGGCTGACGGCGTCCACTGATCCGACATCGAGCCCTCCGCGTATCGGCACAATGATCGACGGGGGGCAGAGTGCCAATTAGCAGATCAATCGCTGTCGTTGGAAGCGGCATCTCCGGCCTGTCGGCGGCGTGGCTGTTGTCGAAACGCCACGATGTAACGCTGTTCGAGCGTGAGGGACGCATCGGCGGTCACTCGAACACCGTCGAGGCACCGCGCAGTGGTGCGCCGGTGCCGGTCGACACGGGCTTTATCGTCTATAACGAGGATTGCTACCCGAACCTCGTCGCGCTGTTCGAGCATCTGGGCGTGCCCACCGCGCCGAGCGACATGAGCTTTTCGGTCTCGCTTGATCGCGGTCAATACGAGTACTCCGGCAGCGGCCTCGCCGGGCTCTTCGGACAGCCGTCAAACCTGCTCCGCCCGAGCCACTGGCGCATGGCCTCGGACATTCTGCGGTTCTTCAGCGAGGCACGCGAGTTGCTGCAGCGCGACGCGGTCGGCGGGCCGTCGCTCGGTCAGTACCTTGCCGAGCATTGCTACTCGGCCGCCTTCGTCGATCGCCACATCCTGCCCATGGCTGCCGCGATCTGGTCGACGCCGTCTACCGAGGTGATGGATTTTCCGGCCGCGTCGTTCGTTCGGTTCTTCGACAATCACGGACTGCTGCAGGCGCGACATCAACCGACCTGGCGCACCGTGGTCGGCGGCAGCCGCGCGTACGTGCGCCGCATGCTCGATACGATGCAGGCGCGCGTGGTGCTCGACGCCGGCGTCAGTCGAATCGAGCGCGACGCAGCAGGCGTGATGATCCATGCCCGAGACGGCCTGCAGCGGTTCGATGCCTGTGTGGTCGCCACGCACGCCGACGAGGCACTGGCGCTGCTCGGCGATGCGAGCGACGACGAGCGCCTGCTGCTCGGCGCCTTCCGTTATCAGCAGAACCGCGCTGTCCTGCATCGTGACGTCGACTTCATGCCCCTGCGGCGCCGTCTGTGGTCGAGCTGGAATTACCTTGGCAGCGGCGCCGGCCGGCAGCGCACGCTGTCGCTCACCTATTGGATGAACAATCTGCAGCCGCTCGACAAGCGGTGCCCCGATCTCTTCGTCACGCTCAATCCTGCGCACGAGATCGCCGCCGACAACACGATCGCGGCGTTCGACTACGCGCATCCCATGCTCGATGCGGAGGCGATGGCGGCGCAGCGTGTGCTGTGGCGCCTGCAGGGCGAGCGCCGCACATGGTTCTGCGGCAGCTATTTCGGCTACGGCTTTCATGAGGATGGGCTGCAGGCGGGCCTCGCGGTTGCGGAGGAGATCGGCGGTGTGCGCCGGCCGTGGGCTGTGGCGGAGCCGTCGGGGCGCATCCATCTCGGACTCGCGCGGCCTCGGCTATGGCCCCAGACGCTGGAGGCGGCTGAATGAGCGCAATCAGGTCGTGCGCCTACGTCGGCACGGTGGTGCACAAGCGGCTCACGCCGCGACAGCACGCGTTCTCCTATCGCGTGTTCGCGCTTTGCCTCGACGTCGACGAGATCGATCGGCTCGCCGCGGGCTTGCGTCTCTTCTCGCGCGGGCGCTGGAATCTTATGAGCTTCCACGATCGCGATCACGCGGCAGGCACCGGCGAACCGGTCGGCGCGCATGTGCGTGGCGTGCTGCGTGAGACGGGACAAGAGCGCTTCGGCGCCAGCGTTCAGCTCGTGTGCTACCCGCGCCTGCTCGGCTACGTATTCAATCCGCTAAGCGTCTACTTTGCGCGGGATGCCGAGGGGCGGCTTGGTGCCATCGTCTACGAGGTCAGCAACACGCTGGCCGAGCGACGCTGCTACGTGATCCCGGTCGCGGGGGGGGAGGGCAGCGGCGGGGGGATCGTCATGCAGCGCTGTGCCAAACAGCTCTACGTCTCCCCTTTCACGACGGTGAATGGCGCCAGCTATGGCTTCCACGTCGTGCCGCCCGCAGATCGATTGGTGATCGGGGTCGACCTTCGCGAGGAAGGGCGCCCCGTTCTGAAGACCCATTTTCGCGGCGAGCGGCTGGAGCTGAGCGATCTTGCGATTGCCGGACTCATGCTGCGCTATCCGCTGATGACCTTGAAGGTGATCGGCGCCATCCACGTCGAGGCGGCACGTCTGTGGCTCAAGGGGGTGCCCGTACAGCCGTATCACCCTTCGCCCAGCTACACTGTCACGACCGTCTCCACGCCACCGAGAGTAGCCAAGCATGTCTGACAAAATCTCAACCACATTGCCCGAAGCCGACAGCTCGCGGAGGATGCGCGGCAGCGGATGGCGCGGCATGCTCGATGCCGCACTGCTCGACGCGCTCGTCGCGCGGCTCGGGCCGCATCTCGACGGGCGGCTGCGCTTGACACTGCCATCGGGCCGCATCGCGGCATTCGGCAGCGAGTGGGGGATGGAGGCGCGGCTTGCGCTCAACCACTACAGAGCCGTTTGGCGGATGCTGCGGCGCGGTCACATCGGCTTTGCAGAGAGCTATTTGAATGCGAGCATCGACACTGACGATCTGGAGGCGGTCTTCGCGCTGTTCCTCGACAATCAGGCGAAGCTGACGGCTGCGCTGCCAGGCATGCTCCAAAGCGCTTCGAGCGACCGGAGATACCACCAGCGTCGGCCGAACACACGGATCGGCAGCCGCCGCAATATCGCGGCGCACTACGATCTCGGGAACGCATTCTATCGGCTGTGGCTCGACGCGAGTCTGTCTTACTCGAGCGGAATCTTCACAAGCACTGACGCCACGCTGGAGCAGGCGCAGGCGCTCAAGAGCGCCCGCGTTCTCGACGTGCTAGACTTGGAGCCGGGCCTCGCCGTGCTCGAGATCGGCTGCGGCTGGGGCGCTCTCGCCGAGGCCATGGCGCGCCGCCGCGCCAATGTCACGGCGATCACGATCTCCAAGCAGCAGCAGGTTGCGACGGGCGGCAGACTTGCGGCTGCCGGTCTTAACGGTAACGCCACAGTGGAGTTCAAAGACTACCGCGACACAACGGGCAGCTTCGACCGTATCGTCTCCATCGAGATGATCGAGGCGGTCGGCGAGGAGAACTGGCTGACCTTTTTCGACGTAGTTGCCGAGCGATTGCGCCCCGGCGGTCGCGCCGTGATCCAGGCCATCACAATCCGCGAGGACCTCTACGACGACTACCGGCGAAACCCCGATTTCATCCAGCGCTACATATTCCCCGGCGGCATGCTGCCGACGGTGGCGATGCTGCAGTGGCACGGAACGGCGGCCGGCCTCGCGTTCAGCGAGATCGAGCGGTTCGGCAGCTCATACGTGCTGACGCTCGGCGAGTGGCAGCGCCGGTTCCGCGCCGCGTGGCCGCAGATCGAGGCGCTCGGCTTCGACGCGCGGTTCCGGCGCATGTGGGAGTACTACCTCAGCTACTGCAAGGTCGGCTTTGAGCGCGGCACCATCGATGTCGGCCTCTATCTCTTCGAGAAGCCGCGTTGAACGTTATCATCCGATCTGGTTCGACGTGCGTAGAATCCTCAGTTACACGAGAGCGAGCGCACCGAAATGCCCAACGACATGAGCCGCATCCGCGTCGCCTCCCACTTCGAGCTGACTTCGTTCCTGGAAGGGCGCACCTTCGCTTGGGGCATTTTCGAGGATCGCTTCGGCCGTGTGCGCCGCCGCTTCACCGTCGAAATGGTCGGCCGGTGGCAGGATCGTGTGTTCTATCTCGACGAGCGGTTCACCTATGACGACGGCAGGCGCGAGACCCGGGTGTGGCGCGTCGAGCCGTCGGACCAGGGCCGCTTCACGGCAACCTGCGCCGATTGCGTCGGCATCGCGCAAGGTGAAAGCAGTGCGGACACGATCCGTATGGCCTACACATTCCGCCTCAAGCTCGACGGTCGCAAAATCGACGTGTCGTTCGACGATCGCATTTATCGCGTCGGCGAGCACGTCGCGGTGAACCGCGCGATCATGCGCAAGTGGGGCGTGCGGCTTGGCGAGGTCTCGCTGTTCTTCCGGCGGGAGGAAGTGGGCGAGGCGCCAGGCAACGATCGCGTCGCTGTGTAATCCGGCTTGCTCAACCCGCGCCCAGGCGCCCCGCGATCCTCAGAAAAAGCCCATTCGGCAGCAATCGCAGCAGCTTGAGCATCCCTACGAGCTGCCAAGGGAAAGCGATCTCGAAGCGCCCCTTCTCCAGGCCGCGCAGGATCCGATCGGCCGCATCGTCGGCCTTCAGCAAGTAGGGCATCGGAAAGTCGTTGACGGCGGTCATTGGCGTCTCGACGAAACCGGGATTGACGAGGCTCACGACGATGCCGTGCCGCGACAGCTCGAGCCGCAGCACCTCCGCGAGATTGATCACCGCCGCCTTGCTCGGCGCGTAGGCTGCGGCTTTGGGCAGTCCGCGATAGCCAGCCACCGATGCCACCAGCGCGATGTGGCCCTTGCCGTTGGCGACCATTGCCGGGATCAGCGGCTCCAGCGCGTTGACGATGCCGAAATAGTTGACCTGCATCGAGTGTATCGCCTGTCTGGCGTCGTACGAGCTGGCCTGCATCGGATGCCACACGCCGGCATTGAGCACGGCAAGTTCGACCGGGCCCATCGCCTCGACGATGTTGCGGTGCACGGCGGCAAGCTCGGCGCGGTCGGTGACATCGACACGAAAAGGGCGGATCCCGCTGTGGGCTTTCGCCAGGTCGACCAGCTTGTCGGCCGATCGCGCCGACGCCGCGACACGCACCCCATGGCGCGCGAGGCGCAACGCCAGCTCACGGCCGATGCCGGTGCTTGCGCCCGTGATCCATGCGGTGCGCCACTTGGCGGGCATTTGCCGCGCCCCTGTCACATTCCCGTCCACGGCTGCATGAGGCGGCCTACGAGCCCCTTGAACCGCGCCCGCTTCTCGCTGGCGATCAGGCAGATGCAGCCGGCCTCCTTGTCCGCGACAGGCGTATGCTCGACAGTCTCGTCGACGTCCTGCATGTCGCCCCGACGATAGGCGCCGGTCTCGTCGCTGTAGGTGCCTTCCAGAACGAGCGTCAGCTCGGCGCCGCCGTGTCCGTGATCCGGCATCACGCGGCCGGGCGCGATCTTGAGCAGGCGCAGGTCGCCGGTGGCGCCCTGCGACAGCGGTAGACGGTGATGCCAAACGCCAGGACCCAACCGTTTCCAGGGGATCGTATCGACCGACAACCGAAACGCCGCGGCCAGCGGAGCAGGCAGCCTGCCGGATGGATCTGCGTGGCGCACGACGTCCTCGGCTACGCAGTCGATGGGTCGCCCGGGAACGACGGCCTTTGCGGCTTCATCGCGGGGCGGCTCGGCGTTGATCATCAGCACTCCGCCGAGCAGCTCGAGGTCGGCCACTTCGGCGCAGCACGTCTCGCACATGTCGAGATGCGCGGCGACCGCGGCCGCGAGCGGCTCGGCGAGTGTGCCGGCGGCGAAGCCCATGAGGGTGACGGGATCGGGGTGCCGCATGATCGTCGTGGTCATCTCAGGTCCTCGAGTGCCGTGCGCACTTTCTGGTAGGCCAACCGGATGCGCGATTTCACCGTTCCAAGCGGCAGTCGCAGCCGCTCGGCGATGTCGCTGTGGGAGAGCCCGTCGATGAATGCGAGCGTGACGACTTCAAGCTGATCGGGCGGCAGTTCGCGAAGCACGGCCTGAACGCGCAGCTGTCGTTGGCGCTGTGAGGCGGCGATGTCCGGCGGCTCGTCGTCGGAGGGGATCGACGCGGCGTGCGCCTCGGTCAGCTCCTGCCATGGTGTCTCGCGCCGCAGCCGGTCGATGCGCAGGTTGCGCGCGATGGTGAATATCCAGGTCGTGGCGCTTCCTTTGTCGGACGAGTAGAGCGACGCCTTGCGCCACACCGTCAGCAGCGTCTCCTGCGCCAGTTCCTCCGCAAGCGCGGGATCTGCGCCCTGCCGCATCATGTAGCCTCGGATGCGCGGGCCATAGTCCTTGAACAGCTTGCGGAAAGCCTCATCGCTGCGATCCGTGGCGATCCGTGACAAAAGATCGGACATGGCCCCCCGAGGGTTGATACGGGCCGGCCGCGGGACCGTTCGGCTCAATCCTATAGCATGGAACATCGGTCTTCTCCTGTATCGAAAGCCCTTGCGGTAAGGGGAGTTGGTCGGATCACTTGGCGGTCGCTGCAGAATGATTCGGAGTTGAAGTGATCCAGAGCCCGACCTGGGCCGTTGAAATTTCATCACGCAACGAGACCCCCTCGAGTTGCGCTGATCATGAGCCGGGCGGCTTCCCCCCCCCCACAGCCGCCTGCGCTGGTGGGCCCGTTTCGGGCTCACCAGCGTCCTTTTCGAGGACAGTTTGACGGATGTCCCTGCCCCTTGCTTTCGCTGCGAGCCTGGTGACCTTCGTCGTGCTCGATGCCGCATGGCTCATGCTAGAGCGCTTTCCACTTGATGTGAATCAAAACAGTTACAGGGGATTCCCTCGGACGCGCAAA